>JACRKK010000107.1 GCA_016219795.1 Candidatus Woesearchaeota archaeon
ATCCCATAAGCTCTGCAAGTCTCTATCATCTCTCTTATATTTCTTTTATAATCTTCAACGGTTACTCTCTCACCTCTTGAAGATTCAGACGGGATTTCCGCATCCAATCTAACCCTATCTTCACATTGATTATATGTGCAGTCGTTATTACCCAAGTAAATTGTTACGTAATCTACTTTAATTCCACTTTTTGCAATTTTTTTAAGAAGTAAGTGGAGGGATTTCTTTCCCTGATGACTTGTGTATCCTGGAACTCCTGCATTAAAAACATTAGCAAATAATTGCTCTTCTAGTAACTTAGAATATGTTTTGTAACTAAAAAACGGGGCATTTTGATCTTGATTTCCTTTGAATGTTCTATTACTATTCCATCCACTTGTTGAAGAATCACCAATATTCAGAAAGGTAGGGTATCCGGTTCTCACTCCTCTAATAATCTCTTCTAATGGAGCAAATGATTGTGAAGTTATTAATTTTCCGTCAGGGAACCTAAAACCGAGAGTTTCATCTCCCTCAAAGATTCTATTATTATACCCTATCATCAATGGGTTGTCTGAAAACACATCTCCTTCGTTTTTATTTACCATAAATTAGTGGTAATTTAATGACTATTTAAAAGAGAACTCTCCAATTTTAGAGAGTCTTTAGTAAATCTTAAATAGTACCTCAAGCATGACTGCTTTCATGGAATTAGATCTCTTGAAAAATCTTGGATTCAGTTACGCAGAAGCAAAAGTGTATTTTACACTCTTAGAAGTAGGTTCCGTAAAAGTAGGCAAGATTATTGAAAAATCAGGGCTCCAAAGTTCTACTATCCACAATACTATGCATGCACTGGTTGCTCGCGGGTTTGTGAGCTATATCCATCAGGGAAAAATTAAATATTACCAGGCAGTTGATCCAGAATCAGTCTTAAAGAGTTTCAGAGAAAAAGAGCGGCTTTTTGAAGAAGCGTTGCCTAGACTTCATCAATTACACCAGTCCTATCAAGCAAGTCCGCAAGCAGAACTTTTCGAGGGTTTCGGCGGTGTTATGAACCTGCTTAATGTCCTAATCTCGCATGCGCATCCTTCTGATATTTACTATTTTTTTGCAATGGATGAAAAAGATTTGAATAACGAAATCCAAACATTTTTTGAGCGGTATGATGCAAAACGTGCAGACAAAGGACTTATTGTTAAGGGGTTGGCACGTAAAGAATTAAAGCCTTTTTTTGTTGAAAGGACTTCATTGCAGATGCGGTATGTATCCCATCCTATCCCTACCAATCTCAGCATATGCAATGATCAAATGGCTCTTATTACCTGGGGTAAGAAGCCGATGGGTATCCTTATCCAGTCCCCACAAATTATCAGTAGCCAGATTGACTTTTTCAATGTTCTCTGGGAAAACGCGCATCGTTAAACATACTTTATTCTGAAAAAAAAGAAAAGGAAGCCCCTATTCCATCACTCTCTTGATGTCTGCCTTGGCAACAAGACCGCTGACATACGCCTGGAGCGTTTCCTGCTGTTTCTGGGAGGCAACGAGTTGTTTGATTGCGTCTTTGATCTCGTCAAAGGAGACGGTGTCTGCTTCCCGTTTGATGATGTGGAAACCAAACTGTGTCTCTACAGGCTCTGAGATCTGGCCGACCTGGAGCGCAAACGCAGCGTCTTCAAATGGCTTTACCATTTGGCCTTTACCAAAGAATCCAAGGTCGCCGCCGCGGGCAGCACTTCCTGTATCTAAGGATTTCTCCACTGCAAGTTCAGCAAATGTTTTCTTGCCCTGCACCAGTTCATCGAGGATGGCTGTTGCTTCTTCTTGTGTTTTGACCAGAATATGGCGTGCACGGATTTCGCCTTCTTTTGCGGTGAATGCGTCTGTATTGTTAGTATAATAGGCCAGTGCCTCATCATCCGTCGCCGGTTCTATGGAGGAGAGGACTGTTGCATTGAACAGTTGGGTGATGACCAGCTGCCGCTTAAAATAGCCAAGGAAATCGTCCTTGGAGAGGTTCTGCTGGGCAAGCCGCTCTTCAAAGGTCTGTTCACTCATACCGTTTTGTGCCAGATACATGCTCAAAAACTGTTCTACCTCATCATCAGTCATGGAGATACCATTGCTTTCTGCTTCCTGCAAAAGCAGCATCTCGACGATAGTCTGATTTAAAACCTGCTCTTTGGTGATGGCTGGGTTCTGCTTGACTGCTTCAGCATAGAGTCTGTCCACTTCTGCAGTGGTGATGACGCCCAAGTTCACGTATGCGGCAATAGAGCCGGTCTGCTTTTCTGTTTTTAGGAGCTCTTTTGGGGGGAATATCTTCCCTGAGAAGACGATGAATGCAACGATGCCTAACAGCACGATGATGCAGCATGCCAGGATGAGAAGGTCCTTTTTGCCGGAGCGGCTGTGCTCTTCATGATGTTCGATCTGCTCGTCTTTATGCTCTTTGCTCGCTTTCTTTGCCATGATATCACCTTTTAGATTGGAATTAGGGGCGGTTTTATCTTATCCTACATAAATATTTCGCTTCAGATATCTTCCAGAATCAGAACACCCCATCCTTGTTCGGACAGTTAGCAGGTATTGCCTGCCCGCAATCCCACATCTCTACATTTTCCCCGCGTCTGACGCCATCTTTTTGTATAGGCACAGAAATTAATATTCGTAGTGTTTCATGTGCCTATATACCGCAGACTTTGACATATAAATATCCGAAAATCAAAGTCTGCCAGTATAAGTTGCAAGATTTTTTTTGGTACGGGTAACACAAATCCATCAATGTATACGCTCATAGTTTCAGACCCCCTTATTGTTTCTTGCTTGTTTTTTCTCCACTAACCTCTGGCCCTCCTTCATGCAGGCCCATGATGTTGCCTTCGGTATCCCTAAACGCAGCAATCCATCCCATACCTTTGCCTATCTCCTGTTTTGGCATGCACGTTGTTGCGCCGTTTGCTTGGGCTTTCTTCAAGGTCTTGTCTATAGAGGAATTTGAATAACCCATAGTTTTAGTCAAATTCCTCTAAGAGAATTTTGACAAATAGATGGTTAATCAAAATTCTCTATAGAATTGACGTGGATGTAGTTCATGAATGGCTGGTCTGGAGTTTTTCGCTGCATGAGCCCGCCATTTATTGCTCCTACCCGCTTTGGCATTCTGTCCTTGTCCACTTCAGTTGTTCTGACAATCCAGTAACCTCCGCCAGGAAATGAATATCTGGTTATCTCCCAGCCAAAAATCTTCTCGTAAAATTTCTTTGCTCGCTTAACATTGTCTGCTGGTATTTCAAAATGCACGATGGGGTCTGCCATTAAACATCCTCCTCCTGATTATGCTTTAAACAATCCTGCATATTTGTCCCAGTTGCACCAGGCAAGGAATCCAGCCAGTAGCGCAATGATAACACCAATGACGAGTCCAGACTGGTCTAAGAAAATACCCACTAATAGGATATTAAGGATAATAGGTGCAAGAATCAATAGGGAAAGTGGTGTCCATCTCTTAAAAAAGAGCATAAACCCAGCAATTGCCTCAGTTATTTTGAGAAATGGAAAAAAATACCCTGTTGCCAAAAGCCCGGACGCAAACCGCCCCATAGGCGTTGCCGGGTCAATAGGTAGATCTCCCATAAAAAAATAGGCAATGCCTCCCAGAAAAAAAACCAGGCCAAGAAGAATTCTTGCTCCGGTTGATGTGTATTTTAGTGTTTTGGTTTCATTCATAGCTATCACCTTTTTGGTTTGGATGTTTCATCCATAAAGAACACTTCCCAGATATGTCCATCAAGATCCTCAAAAGCGCGGCCATACATCCATCCGTAATCTTGTGGTGCTCTTGGTTCTCTGCCACCGGCGTTTATTGCCCAAGTCATCAGCTCATCCACTTTTGTTCTGCTCTCAACAGAAAGGGCAAGCAATACTTCCGTGCTTTTCTTGGCATCACATATCTCCTTTTGGATAAATGTCTTAAAGAATTTTTCAACTAGAAGCATTGCAAAAATGTTCTCACCAATAATCATGCAGGTTGCATTCTGGTCGGTGAATTCGGGGTTGAAAGTGAACCCTAGTTTAGTGAAGAAGTCTATCGCCTTTTTGAGGTCTTTCACAGGTAAATTCACAAAAATCTGTTTGGCCATGGAACAAAAATAAGTTTAGGATTTAATAAAGTTATTGGTCAAAAAGCTATAAACAATAGTTTTCTCTCTTTAAGAAAAATGCAGAAGAAGCGTTACCGCATCTTTGCTATCATGCGCACCAATCCTTCATGATTCTTTGCGTTGCTTGCCAGGACGCTCTTTGAGGCAATGCCAAACTGCCTGCCCTCAAGATCTGTCACCATGCCGCCTGCCTCCCTGATAATGCAGGTGCCTGCAGCATAATCCCAAGGATGAATGGATGTCCGAAAATAGAAATCGCTTAGACCCTCTGCAAGATTCATCAGAATTCTGCCTGCGCAAGACGCTGCAGTTTCAATGTTGCTTACTTTCAGGAGCAACTTATCATAGATCTTCAGATTCTCTCTTCTGGCCTTAAATGTGGATGTCATATGGGTACTCCCTACCATTTTCTTCATTTCATGGAAGCCGGAAACATGAATCTTCCTGCTCCCGCAAAACGCGCCTTTTCCTTTCTCGGCGCTGAACCATATATTCTGGACTGGAAAATAAATGACGCCAAGCACCAGTTCTCCCTCCTTCTGCAGGCCAATCATCACGCAGAAATCAGGGTTGTTACGGACAAAATTGAACGTCCCGTCCAGCGGGTCAACGACCCACAGCGGTTTTGTGCTTGCGTCACCGCCAAGCTCCTCACTTAAGAAAAGGTGATCTGGAAACGCACGACCTATAATTTCCCTTATTTTTTTATCCGCCCCAACATCCGCTGCAGTCACCGGAGAACTATGCTCTTTATATCTTATGTGGAGTGGCTTTCTGAAGTGGTGCAGAAGAATCTCCCCTGCTTCCCTTGCTGCCTTTTTTGCGATATCCAGTTCTTTCATCGTAAACTATTTATAATCCTCCTTCCTGTGATGGGTCATGGGTTACCAGCGCATTGAAGATGGGCACTGTAAATTCTGCAATGGATACACTCAATATTTCTGCGACAGCTGCCACAATTTCATCTGTGAGGAGCACACCCATAAAGTTAAAGTGAAACGAGGGATGACTTTCTTTATCTACTGTCCCCACTGCTTCAAGCGGCAGAAGCACAACCCTCACTAGCCAAAATAGACGGGTGACTCTTCTTTGGTTGTATCATCTTTTGGTTTCTTGTTCTTTTTGTTTGCTTTCTCAAGTGCCTTTGGCGGCTTAATCTTGCCAAACTGCTTCTCATACTTTTGCAGGTTTTGCTGCAAAAGCTCGATGAGATTCTTGGCCATGAACGGATCAAGAATTACCACATTGTGCGAAATAACCATGGGCTGAAAATCCCTATTTCGGATATCCAGACGGGGCACTGCCCTCTTAAAATCAAGGTAGAAGCGCACAGGTGTGTGCGTGATGGCAAAATCGTCTGAGAAAAACTCAGTTCCATTGACAATGTCAAAATTGATTTTATTCTCTTTTTTTATCTCAGTCATAGCAAAAACCCCCTTAGCTTGCGCTTCCCATCACTTTACCTGTTATCTTCTGCAACGCACCTGTGTTATCCTTATAATACAAAGTGATACTAGATTTGAAATAGCCCGGATCAATGTTTGCGCACTGTATCAGAAGCACCATATTCTTTCCATCCTCAATGGATAAGGGGAACGTCTCCCTAAAATTAACACTTTGGAGGCGGGGAGACTTACAGCTTCCTGTACCTTTTATCGTGTCCTGGATCTCGAGGGTAGTTTGTGCAGTATTTTTCAGATAGATTACCAGGACATCATCGGAGCTTCGCATCTTTGCAACATCAACACAGTTCATGGCACCGGAAAATTCACACTGGTCTATGACATTTGCCTCCATCGTCAGCAGATAATAGAAGATTCCCATGATGACCAAAAGACCCACTAACACAACAGCAACCCATTTGAGGACCTTGGTGTCCAACGCATACGTCACCCATTTCTCTCCAAACCTAAAGCCCAACTTCTTCTTGGAACTTTCTTCTACCTTGATGACTTCCAGCGTGTCCTTAATCTCCTGGCGGCTCCAGCCCTGTTTGGTGAGTTTCTCCTCAATCTCTTTTTCAGGAGTGCCTTTTGAAAGTGCTTCTTTTATGTATCCTATCAATTGCTTTGTTATCACCGGACACCTCTTTTTGCGACGTACTATTTCTTGAGTTTTTCCTTCAGCTCCTCAATGATTGCGACGGGAGTAGGATCTTGGTTGTAATGTAGGGCAAGGTAATAGGACGCCCAAACCCCCACATACAATGCTGAAAAGATGCGGGAGAGGTAGCATTCACCCTTGACGGCAACCTCAACCACGGGGGTGCCTTTGCCCCTGATTATGTCCTTTGTGAGCTGCATCCTTTTTATGATTTGCGGTTCCTCTTCCTGATCCCGGAGGATTATCGTGGAGAACGGACCTTTTAGAGAAGTGAAGCCAACCATCTCATTATGATTGAGTTCAGGAAACTCATTGACGAACGCGTGGATCTTAGTATTCTCATTGAATCCTATCTTCCAGCGTCGTGCAGCGCAGGCCATTTTAGAAGAGGCATATATTAAGGGAATTTTTCCGTCAAGCCGCTCCACAAATTCAAGTGCCATCTTCTGGTGGAGTGGGCTCTTGAGTGCCCTGATCGTTGCCTGCACATCCTTCTCTGCTGAAGGTAGGTAGCCGCTGTTCTCAAGCACCCGAAGCATGGCAAAGAAAAGCAGGCAGGTGGCATCTCTTGGCTGCATGCCAGAGGGTACGATGATTGTTGGATGTTTGTGGATGGATGCAATCTCCTGGAGCTTTCCTCCGGAACAGACGACTACACACTGGGCACCTACCCGAAGCGCATGCCGGAATGCAGAGACTGTCTCTTCAGTGTTTCCTGAAAAACTTACGACAAAGACAAGCGTGTCTTTCCCAACAAAGGAAGGGATTGTATAATCCCTGCTGGTGGTAATGTCAAGATGAGGCAGATAACTTTTCAGAATTTCGCCTGGAAATGCAGATCCCCCCATGCCCGCAATCAAAATCCGCGGACATTGCCTGGCCTTGACCTGGGAAGCAAGAGAGAGCGCTTTGGCAATCTGGTCAGGATATCCCAAGAGCACCTCATACATATTCTGCCGGTCAGGCGTGCGGTCAATCTCCATTACTGTCCATGTGGGGGCGCAAATATTTAAATATGACGGTAAAATGCCGGACTGTATGAGTGTTTTGCCATTCCATATCACCAAGAAAAGCGAAACGTGCAGGGCGCGCGCGGGTGTCGTGCATTTTGTGCATGGCAAGGTGGAAACCCCCTGCTTTGTGCCTGTTGCAACAAAGGCAACAGTCAAGACCCTGACCTGCGAGGATCTTCTTGAGATAGGGGTTGAGATGCTCATGTGCAACACCTACCACCTCATGCTCAAGCCTGGCTCCCAAAGAATAGCAGCCCTTGGCGGCCTGAACACATTCATGGGTTGGCCTGGGCCGGTCATGACAGACAGTGGAGGCTTCCAGGCGTTCAGTCTTGGCCTGGGCATCGAGCACGGCAGCAAGAAGAAATGCCTTTATTTTCCTGATGCATCCCCCCCCCTGCAGCACCCTCCCAAGAGACGCTCCGGCCAGATGTTTGCCACCATGGATGAGGAAGGGGTACATTTCCGTTCAGTCTACGACATGAAAAAACATCTTCTTACTCCTGAAAAATCTATCCAGACCCAGGAAGAGCTGGGTGCAGACCTTGTGTTTGTGCTTGATGAATGCACTTCACCCTTTTCTTCTTATGAATACACCAAAGAGAGCATGGAGCGGACGCATCGCTGGGCGCAGCGCTCTGTTGCAGCAAGAAAAAGCAATCAGGCCATTTTTGGGATTATCCAGGGTGGAGAGTTTGAAGACCTGCGTAAAGAAAGCGCCCGTTTCATCGCAAGCCTCCCTGTGGATGGAATAGGGATTGGCGGCTCGCTTGGCAAATCAAAAAAAGACATGCATGCGGTTCTTGACTGGATCATGCCGCTCCTTCCTGAGAACAAGCCGCGGCATCTTCTGGGTATAGGCGTAGTGGAAGATCTCTTTGAATCCGTCGAACGGGGGGTTGACCTCTTCGATTGCGTAAGCGCAACCCGTAATGCGCGCAGTGGTTACGTCTATTATAGCAGCAAAGCAGGCGGAACCCAGAAGAACAAATACCGTTTCAAGATAGCGCATGCATCCTTTGCTCTGGATACACAGCCCCTCGATCCGCACTGCCCATGCAAGGTGTGCCAGAAATACACCAGGGCATATCTCCACCATCTGTTCAAAGCAGAAGAATTAACTGCCTTAAGATTGTTGTCGTACCATAATGTCTACTTTATGGTGCATCTGGTCAAAGACATGCGCAAGGCTATTCTCGACGACAAATTTATGGAAATGAAGAAAAAATGGATGCCGTAATTTGTTCCATTCTACTGTTCTATTTCTGACAATTTCTGAAAAATATCCGGAAAAATGGACAAAAAATATTTAAAGAGACATGCAATGGGGGCTATTGGGGTGGTATAGTTGAACACGCGTAATATAGTTCAGATATTCCTTTTGTTTACTGTCCTCGTTTTTCTTCTTGCATCGGTGCGTGCTGAAAATGTGTATACTATTCTCCCTTCAGACACCAGCCAATCCTCCTCGTATACCCCGGCAAATGCTGTTGTTGTTGTGTCCCCGCCAGAGTCGGGCGGGATCATCACTGTGCAGGGCAATAGCCCGCTTACCGTCGCCGCAGGTAACATCCAGGCGACCTACACCACTGCTTCTATAGGCAGTCTGCAGGAGGCGACTGCAGAAGAGCAGCCACAAGCAACTGCAAACGCAGGACCAGGCACGCCAACACTTCCTTCTCCATCTGTGGAAACAACTGCTGCTCCAGAAACCCTTTATGTTTCGACGCTTCCCCGTTCTATGAATGGAAGCACGGAAATTCCGATTCCTGCAACCACCAGTACACCACAGATTCCTTCTGTTGCTGTCAATTTCTCCTATGTCCCTTCTCCAGTCCATACTATTTCAATAATCAATGGCAACAGAAGCATCCCGGGTCTTAAGCTCATTGGCACAGTAAATATCACTAATGCCGCAAAGCCAGGGCAGCAGAACGCACCGCCTGTTTTCAAAAAGACACCCACTTCACAAAGTAAACTTCTTAGCGTCTTGCGGAGGTTGTTTGGAAGATGAGACACTATCGTACTGTTCCCGGCCTCTTCATGTTGTTTCTTATCCTTACCTTTCCCATCGCTGCCTCGAGCGCATATGCACTGGCTCCTCCAGCCAATCCTGCTCCGCTTGATCCTCCAGCGCCTATTATTCTGTCCAATCTTACCCTTCCTTTTAGTGCCACACTTGTGGCAGAGAACGCAAAGCCTCTTCCCAGGACGCGCAGCATTGACCAGGACAGCTATACTGTTACGGTAAATAAATCATCTTACAATTACGCAGAGACTATAGGTATCACCACTTTTCTTGAACACTGGGGGCCTGTTGAAACCGTTACAGAACGGCTTTATCTGGGTGTCGGTGCAAATTATTATTCTATAGGTACATTTTCACATAATTTAAATTCCCTGCAGACACAATTCTGGAGTTATTCACTGCCAGCTTCATCTGTTGCAGACAGCTTTGGGCAGGGTACCTATCTTATCTATGGAACCATGACTGACCAGCAACTTAATATGCTGTCAGACACTTCTAGCAATTTCTATGTAGATGATGGCCAGCCGGATATTGCTACTATCTCGGGTACCATTAGAGATGAGTTTGGCAACACGTTGGTTGGGGCAGGAGCTGAATGGACAACCTGTGCTGGCTCATTTGTTTCAGGCCAAAGCGCAGGTCCAGGTGGGCAGTTCTCTTTCTCTGCACCTGCTCCAGCAAGCTATAAATTCAGAATTATTTACAATGGATACACTTACAATATCCCCATAAACGGATATGACTGTTTTTCCTACAACATTGGCAATTATAATCTTAATGATGTGTATATCACCACAAAAGCACGTCTTTCCGGGACCGTGGAAAGTGAGTTTGGCAATCCTTTAACGGGTGCTATAGTCAAATGGACAGACTGCAGCGATAATCCTGTGATCTCTTATACCACTGGAAGCAATGGGGCTTTCACCTTAACTGCCAGTCCAGGGAGCTACAAACTGAAGGTAACATACACCGATGGATATACACGCGCCTATTCCATCAATGGCAACGATTGCAACAGCTACGGACTTGGTTTAGTCACTCTATCTGATCCCCTTGTTTTCCAGACCAAAGCAAGTCTTAGCGGTAGTGTGCAGGATGAATTAGGCAATGCTCTCTCTGGTGTGCAGATGCAATGGACGGACTGCAGTAACAATGTTGTCACCTCTTCAACAACAGGAAGCGGTGGTTTGTTTATCCTGCAGGCAAATCCAAGCAACTATAAACTAAAAGGCGTTTATAATGGCTACACTTATACCTTTACTTCCTGTGACTATTATAATCCAGTGAGTTATACTCTGACAAATCCGCTGACCATCACCACGCGTTCTACGCTGACCGGAACCATCCAGGATGAGTTTGGAAATCCAATAAACGGGGCAGTGGTGAAATGGACAGACTGCAGCGACAA
Organism: Candidatus Woesearchaeota archaeon; assembly: GCA_016219795.1. Lineage (GTDB taxonomy): Archaea > Nanobdellota > Nanobdellia > Woesearchaeales > JACRKL01 > JACRKK01. The sequence goes on from JACRKK010000107.1 coordinate 10,699, forward strand.
TCTGGTGACGTCTTATACCACCGGCAGCAGCGGCTCTTTTTCCCTGACTGCGCTTGCCGAAAATTATAAATTGAAAGTAGTCTATAATGGCTTTACTTACACATTCAATATCAATGGGGAAGAATGCACCTCATACTCTCCTGGTTCAGTCTCCCTGACTAATCCGCTGACCATCACCACGCGTGCTACCATTACCGGCACCCTTCATGATGAGGATGGGGCAAATATCAACGGCGCTACGGCAGCCTTAACAGATTGCAGCGGCAACACCGTTACCTCGACAACCACTGGTAGCAGCGGCACGTTCTCCCTCACTGCACTTCCCGGGAATTACAAACTAAAGTTCACCTACCGTGGTTTTACCTACACGCTTACTGGTGATCCCTGCAGTAGTTATGGGGTAGGTACTACTTCGTTTAGTACCATTACTCTGACAACAAAAGCAACCGTGACTGGCGTTATTCAGAATGAGTTTGGGAATCCAATAAATGGAGCAGTGGTGAAATGGACAGACTGCAGCGACAATCTGGTGACGTCTTATACCACTGGCAGCAGCGGCTCTTTTTCCCTGACTGCGCTTGCCGGCAGCTACAAACTGAAGGTAGTATATAATGGGAAGACCTATCCTATCAATATCAATGGTCAGGAGTGCAATGCTTACAGCATAGGTACCACCTCCTTCTCCAACCCCATAGTCATCTATTCCAAAGCTCATCTTGCGGGAACTGTTAAATGGGCGGATGGGACGCCGGCGACAGGTGCTGTTGCACAGTGGACAACCTGTAGCGATAGTGTGGTCGATACAAAGACCGCAGACGCAAACGGCAATTTTGATCTGGCGGCAAATCCTGGAAGCTACAAATTCCGGATAAAGGCGACTTATCAGGGACGTGAAATCATTTTCAATTATGTTCTTAATAATCAATCCTGCCTCTCCTATGATGCCGGGATGGTGACGCTTGGTTCTCCGATTGAACTTCCTCAATCATTCACTCTTTACGGTTATCTTAAGGATCTAAGCAACAACCCTCTACCCAACAAGCAGATGCAGCTGTATACCTGCTCTGACTCCTTTGTGAAATCAGCAACAACAGCAAACACTGGCTATTTCTCGCTTGGCAATGCTATTGGCTCCTACAAGATCCTAATAGATATGGGTGGATTCAAGATCAAGCTGCAGGACAGCAGTGGTAATGACTGTCTGTTCCTTTTGGGAGATATCAATGTGGGGACGCTCAACGTGCAGACATCGCCAGACTGTTCTGTTTTCAATTATCTCTGTTATCAGGATGACATCAAGCTGTACAACTGTTTTTGGGATGCAGCAGAACAAGGATGCCGTTGCTACGGCCAGCAGTGCAACTATGGATGCACAGACGGGGCACCCCAATGTGATACGCCCCAGAGCGGAACGATAAATGTTGATGTGAAGAATGTTGGAAACACTCCGTTGCCTGGTGCCAGGATTTATATGGATCAGTCATTCAAAGGAACAACAGATGCGCAGGGGAAATACTCCCTCACCTCTGCATCCTTTGGCTACCGAACGGTCAAGGTCAATTGCCCGGACGATACAACGTGCAGCACACAACAGGTGTATGTGGATAATATTCAGGAGTATACTTATTTTAACTGCCAGTGCACGCTGGATTCTGACGGAGACGGATGGAGCGATGCGGATGAGCACCTAGTTGGAACAGACCCATTTAATGCTGCAGAAGGTAAAAATGTGTTATATAATCCACCTGTTGCTGCCGGCTGTTATGACATGGGTTCCCTCTTCAGCTTTGGTGGCTCTCCCGGAGAAGTGGTATTGTTGCTGCAGCGGATGGAGACACTATCCGTAAGCGAGGGGGAAGAGATTATTAATCAGGGAGATGTAACATCCATCCTTGAAGGAACAGGCATCAGCCTAGACCGGGCAGTAGAGTTTTCCAAAGGCATATCACAGGCAGTTGCTGATTCTTCTGCAGTGTACGGATTTGCGTATGGCAGCAGTGCCCTCTTTATCGTAACAGATAAAGAAGCAGGCGTTACCAGCATTTATACCTTTACTGCTTCATGCACAGGACAGGTTATTGGAACGCTTTATGGGGCAGGGCAAGGCCTCTATGACGATGCGAATCTAATATATAATCTCCTTAAAGGTATCTGGTATTATCTTGGACATCGTGGAGAGATTGGTGAGGCGATTGGTGGTGCACTTCAGATTATCACCGAAATACCCTCATTGGTATGGCATGCAGGGGACATTCTGCATGATGTATCTATGGATATTTTTGAGAAGGGAGAGAACATTAATTTCTTCTCACAGGGGTCAGATAATTATCTTGCATTCCAACTTGGATTCTTTGGTGGATTTATCACCGGCTATCTTGCAGAACAGATTCTTCTCTTGAAAGGGATTGGTGAGGCAATAAGGGCTTTTAAGGCAGGTGCAACATTCAGCAAAGTATCTGGTATCGTAGAGAATATTCTAACAAGATTAACCACTTTGTTTGGTGGGAGGGCAGCAAATGTGCTTCGGCAGAGCACCATCTGGGCAACGGCACAGAAATGGACAAGTGAGCTTGCACAAAACGGCGCAGCAAGGGTTGCCAAATATCTGGATGATACTACCGCAGTCAATAATTTCTTTGAAGGTGTTGCAGATACGCAAGCACTGGCAACACGGGTTGAAAGTATTGCCGCATCCTACGGCGATGATATTGCAGAGGCACTTGTTAAGTCCGAGCGTGGCAAAGCTGCGCTCAAAGCTGCG
>JACRKK010000016.1 GCA_016219795.1 Candidatus Woesearchaeota archaeon
CACTCAGACAAAGACTTGGAAGATTGGTGAGAAAAACATGTTCATTCTCCAAATCTCTTGAAAACCATAACAAAGTTATTGGGCTATTTCTTCAAGAAAGAAATATGGAGCGTTTATCAGTCAAATGATAACACTTCCGAAGATAACAACCATTTCTATTGCAGATTTCTAGACGAAAAGGTATTTTTTTTCAAAAAATAGGGTTATTCCAAGTTCTCTATATCAAGCTAAAGGCTACTCTAATGACTGGATTGAGAAGCGAGTAAGAGGAATTGCTATAAGAGACGAGCTTACCGACGAATGGAAGAAAAGAGGTTTGCTTGAAGAAAGGGAATATGCAATTCTTACAGCAGAAATCTCAAAGGCCACTTTTGGCATGACACCAAATGAATACAAAAAACTCAAAAGATTAAAAAAGGAAAACCTAAGAGATCATATGAACGATTTAGAACTTATTTTTACCATGCTTGGCGAGGCATCCACCACAAGGATTGCAAGAGATAAGGATACTAAAGGGTTTATTGAAAACAAGGAAGCGGCAACAGAAGGCGAAACTGTTGCAGGCATAGCAAGGAGAGAACTTGAGCATCGAAGTATCCGCAAGGTATCAACTCCTGAGAACTACCTTTCTGAAACTGAAAAAAAGAAAAAAATAGAGGAGAAAAGATAGTCTGCAGCTCTTAAACCACCATCGGATTCCTCTCTTCCTGCTCCTTGTGCTTCTTTGCCGGCTTTTTTTGAGCCATCTCTGCAAGCGCCATGGTAAAGTGCTCTTTGGTGACAGCAACTGATTCAGTTTTCTTCTCCACCGTTTCCCTGATGGCAAAGAGTCCTGCTTTTCTGCACAGCGCCTCAATATCAGCACCGCTAAAGCCATCGGTCTTCTTGACAAATTCTTCGAGTTTGACGCCCTTGAGAGGCATCTCTTTGGTATGCACGGCAAATATCTGCTTTCTTGCACCTAAATCTGGAAGAGGAATTTCTATTTGCAGTTCAATCCTGCCCGGCCTCAAAAGTGCCGGGTCTATCAGATCATGCCTGTTAGTTGCAGCAATCACCGTCACTTTGCTTAATTCCTCAATACCGTCAATCTCTGTCAACAGCTGGTTGACAATGCGTTCTGTTGAATCTGTCAGTGCACTTCCTCTCACTTTGGAGATGCTGTCAAACTCATCAAAGAAGATGATGCAAGGCGCAACCTGGCGCGCCTTTGAGAAAATTTCACGGATATGTTTTTCTGAATCTCCTACCCATTTGCTTACCAGTTCCGGACCTTTCACGGAAATGAAATTGGCATCTGCTTCGTTGGCAATGGCTTTGGCAAGCAGGGTCTTGCCTGTTCCAGGCAGACCATACAACAAAACACCTTTGGGCGGCTTGATGCCTGCCTGCCTGAAGAGTTCCGGCTTTTTCAGAGGCAATTCTATGGTTTCCTGCAACTGCTGTTTAACCGTTTCCAGTCCACCGATATCGTTCCAGGTTGTCTTCGGTTTTTGGATAAGCACCTCGCGCAATGCAGAAGGCTCGACCAGCTGCAGCGCGTCCTTGAAATGTTGCATGCGGACTTCCATCTTTTCAAGTACATTAGTTGGGATACGCACATCAAAGCGTTTCAGATCCTTAAAATAGGGTTTGAGTGCTTTAAGCCCTGCTTCCTTACAAAGTGCTTCCAGGTCTGCACCCGTAAATCCAATAGTCTTTGCTGCAAGAGCAGCAAGATCAACATCTTTGGCAAGAGGCATGCCTCGGGTGTGGATTTGCAGGATTTCTTTTCTTCCTTCTTCTCCTGGCGGGAGAATCTTTAATTCCCTGTCAAACCTTCCTGGCCGCCTTAATGCCTCATCAATGTCATCAGGCCTGTTGGTTGCTGCCATAACTACCACCTGACCACGGCTCTTTAAGCCGTCCATGGCAGTCAAAAGCTGGGCAACAACTCGTTTTTCTGTCTGGTCCCTGCCTTCCCCCCGCTTGGGTGCGATGCTATCTATCTCGTCAATGAAAATGATGGATGGGGCATTTTTCCCTGCGTCATCAAAGATGTCCCGCAACTGTTTTTCAGACTCCCCATAAAATTTGCTCATGATCTCCGGGCCGTTAATAGCATAGAACTGGCTCTCGGTCTCTGAGGCAACGGCTTTTGCAAGAAGCGTCTTTCCTGTGCCTGGAGGACCAGTAAGAAGCACGCCCTTGGGTGCACCAATGCCTAAACGCTGAAAGACTTCAGGATGTTTCATAGGGAGCTCCACCATTTCCCTGATGTGGTCTATTTCTTCTTTAAGACCACCAATATCTTCATATGATACTTCAGGGATGCGTGTTGCTTCTTCACTCACTACTTGATCGCTGATGATAAGCTTTGTGCGTTCCGTGACCATCACGCATTCATTGGGAGAAAGCTTAGTGATGACATACTGCAGATAGGTACCCATGACATCAATGCCAATCTTCTGGTTCTTGATTAAGGGCCTCTCCTGGAGCTTCTGGAGAAAATAGGGTGTAGGGTCACCGGTGAAACTGACCTGCTGGAGAGGTGCAAGGGTTACTGATTCTGCCGGGACGGTACTCATTTTCTGAACATCAACTTTTTCTCCAAGAGAGGTATCTGCGTTGAAGCGGATAGTACCATCTATGCGTATGATGTCGAGCCCCTCATCTTCATGTCGGGCCCTCCAGACTGTGGCAACAGCACGCTTTTTGCCTTTGATCTGGATGACATCTCCCGATGTAAGATTGCGTTCTTTCATAAGATGAGAAGATATACGCGCAATGCCTTTGCCAACATCCATTTGGATGCTTTCTGCTACATCAAGGATTTTTGTTTTCTCATTAGTCATGGTATTTACCTCTCAAAAGAAAACAACCGCAGGATGAAAGGGGATGAAACCTGCGGCAGTTTTCCGTTTAATAAATTAGTCGATTTTAGTTCGACATAGATAAGCTAAACTGAACATATATTTAAATGTTTGCTTTAAATTTGCTTTGCACAAAAAGTCAATCTAGGAACGCAGGCTTCACATTAAGTTCAAGCATTGCAGAAATAATAAAGGGATTTTAGGGTTTCGCCATCTTCCAGAGAAGTTCAAACTGTTTGATATACGCCAGGGCTATCTCTTTCTTCTGGAGGATGATAGTAGTCCAAGGCTCGGTGAAATCAACCATAGCCACCTTGTCATCATAGACCATGATTCGTACGGGAGATACAAATTCTTTGGGTAAATAGCGAACGTCTGCGTTGGGCTGCTTATGCTCGCCACCTTCCATGAACAACAGTTTTGTTTTGATGGTGTATTTCTTCTCCGCAGCAAAAAATTCCTCGAGATCTTTGCGCAGATAGAGCCAGTAGGGGTTGGTGTCTGTGCCAAACCCGTAGTTGGGCAGGCCCCTCTTTCCTGCTTCAATAATTTCTTGCAATACAAGGACTGGACCTTCCCTGCCATGATGGACCCTGGTTTTATTGCCTGCTGAGTCCCAGAGCAACTTAAAGTACTTAAGATAAGAAGCAGCAATCTCTTTGTTCTCCACCACAGAAATCCTGGGCTCTTTGCCCCAGAGGATACTGGCAATTTTATTGCCAAAGATTGCAATGACGTGCGGACTTGCCATCTCTTTGGGTAGCTCCCGCCATTCGTAGAAGTGTTGTGCTCTGAGCACTTCTGCATCCTGTTTCTGGAACTTGTCGTAGTATTTATCGTCGTATTGCCGTGCAATGAGGTCATGCCAGAACACTTTGCCCTTTATGCGTTTTGCATTGTATTCCTTCCAGTAGTCTGGGAAATAATGTTTGATTCCCCAGTTGGCACCAATGAAATAGACATCTTTGTAGTTGAGGGTGTCATCATACACCGCCTTGACGCCTTCTATCCCGTTATAGAGCATAGTATCTTGCTCCCAAAGAGAATCAAAATGCCGTACAAAAGAGTCTGCTATCTTCTTGTTGTTGATCGTTATGACAATGGGCTCTTTTTCCTGGATAATCATAACCGTTTTATCTGCGTATGGAAGGATTTCCACAGGAGAATCAGTGCCGTAGGGCAGAAACTTTATTTCTGCATTTTTCCCCTCATAGAATTCCTGCCCGTACTGTTCAACGGATTTTGCATTGCCTTTGTAAAAGAGGAGTTCTGCCTTGATTCCTTTTTCTATGCGTTTTTCATGCATCTGCCGGAAGATGTCTGCAAAGTTCTTTTCGTTACCCTGCTCTCCGAAACTTGCCCCAAGCACCCGATAAGTATCACCCCCTTTAAGTTCATTGATTGCTTTGAGCAACGCATCTCTGAAAGCATCTGCGCCTTTGCTGACGATGACGTCCTGTTGCCATTGCTTCTCAAAGTAACTCCTAAAAGTATCCGCAACCTGCTTGTTTTCAATGACAATGCTTATCCCGTCTTTTTCGTTGACGGTAAAAATAGTGGTATCATTGCAGACTTCAAAGCCTACGGGATACGTTTGGTCAAGAGAAAAAAACTTCAAGGAAGTCAACGGAAGCTTCTTTCGAAATTCAAATTCGTCTGATGCTACAGGATGCATAATCTGCCTGAATTTTACCCCTTTTTGCTCCCTGCGTTTCTGGAAATGATTGAAATAGATGGTCTGCGCTTCTGGCTGTTCTGTAAGCCCGAAATCAACTAATTCATCACCTGTCTTCATGCTCTTGAGAAAGTTTTCATGTGCTGTTTTTATGCCTTCCAAGCCTTTATAGATAGTTACCTCATTCTTGTCGTTCGCCATCTTCCGCTTCAATTGCAAAGAAGGAAGAATTTTTTCCACTGCTTGGGCCTGCTTCTGCAAATTCTGTTGCTTTTCCTTGAGATAATCCAAAATCCGCTCAGGCGGAGCTGCATCAAAATATTTCTTCCCTGCTTTGATAATGTAACTTGCCAGGCCTTTTTGCATCAGCCGATCAAGAATTTCGTAGATTTTGGAGCTGGCTGCGCCAGATTTGTCCACGACGGGGCCGGTTGTCGTGGACCCAAGTTCCAAAAGCGCAAGATAAACATTGATTTCTGAATCTGTCAGGCCAATTTCTCGCAGGATGTTTTTATCCATGAGGAAGCAAAGGGAGTTATTCTATAAAAAGCTTTTGTTTCTCCCCCCTAAGGGTGAGGGAGAAGTTATATTCTACCACAGGTTACTACTCTTAAGTTAAATATGGTTAAAGACCACAAAGAAGCGGTTTAAGGGGGTAAAAGAACATGAGCGGAAACGGACAATGGACGCCAGGCAATACTGGCGGGCCGAATAAGTAGGTGAAAAAAATGAAGATTATGCAAAAGATAAATGAGTGGTATGCAGGCCACAAAATAGCAAGAGCCATCACTAAAGGTACTGCGCTTGCAACTGCTGCAGGTGCTGCAGAGCTTGCATTTGAAGCATTTACTGCGCCGCAAGTGGCGTGCGCAGAAGAAGCAAAGCAGGAAACAAAGCAAGAGGAGAAGATGCCACTGTACGGAAGCATCGATCTGCTTGCCTACCAAGACACTAACATGAAAAATGTAGTGCCTTATGCAGAATGTTTGTTGGCAAATCGTTCAAATGGGGAGCACTTGAGTTATACCTGGAAGCACCCGGCAACAAAAAAGGCCAGCCTCAAGTAAACGATGCGGAGGGCACACTCAAAATGAATATTGGCAAAGGTTTCGGTGTATGGGCAGAGTATGTCTGGCTTGGGGGAGATAGCAGCTTTGAGAAAGGCGGTTTGGTATACACACCGGATCTTGGCAACGGTACTTTTTTCTTGGCAAGAGTGGGCTATGGCACCAATAATGAAGGACTTGACGGAACTGCTCGACTGATTTTCAACAGACAGTTGACTGATAGGTTCTCAGTGGGGAGCATGGTCAACAGCGGTTCGTTGGCAGGAACCCATATTCATGCAGAAGTGCCTAGAGTTCAGTTCAATCTAAATCCAAATTTCGCACTCTACTTTGAAGGCACCATTGACCACCAACCTTGGATGCCGCAGGGGAATAGGTACGCTGCTGGAGGAAGAGGCGGACTGAGAGTTAAGCTGTAGGTAATCACAACTCTTTTATACCTTCTTTTATCCCCATAATCCATGCCACAAGCAGCCATCAGATATCACGACCCCCTCCTCCAGCTTGAAGCAGAAGCAAACAAGACAATCATAGAGAGGATTCTTCTGCTTAAAGAGCAGAAAGACGTCCTTATTTTGGGTCACAATTATATGCACCCCTTGATCTACAACCTCTCTCCGCCAGAAGCAAGAGGAGATTCATTGGCACTGTCCAAATACGCAGCAGAAACAGACAAACCCATCATTCTGTTTGATGGTGTCGTGTTCATGGCAGAGACTGCCAAGATTCTCAACCCTACCAAAAAGGTGCTCATTGCAAGCAAAAAAGCAGGCTGTTCGCTTGCAGACCCGCTGCGGGGGGAGCAGGTAAGAGCATTAAAAAAACAATTTCCGGGACTTCCTGTGGTGACCTACATCAACAGTTACGCTGATGTCAAAGCAGAGTCCGATATCTGTTGTACGTCAGCAAATGCATTAAAAGTTATTCTTTCAACCAAAGCAAAAAGAGTTATCTTCCTTCCAGACTCACTGATGGGAGAAAATCTGCAAGTGGAACTCAAGAAAATGGGCAGTGATGTTGAACTTATTTATCCCGGCAAGAAAAACAAACTGCCAGCAGGCAAATGCGAAGTGCATGATAAGTTTACTGTTGACGATATAAGACGGGTGAGGGAGCAGTACGATATCCCAAAAGGGCATCCTCACCGAGCAGTCTTGGTGCATTGGGAATGCACGCCAGAAGTTGTGCAGGAGGCAGATTTCTGCGGCAGCACATCACAGATGGCAAACTACATCAAAGAAAAAAAACCAGAACGTATCTTCTTAGCAACCGAATGTGAGATGGCTGCCAATCTGCAGAATGAATTCCCCCAGACGGAATTCATCAGGCAGTGCAATGTCTATTGCCAGCACATGAGGCAGATTACGCTCAAAGGCATTTTGTCAGCGCTGGAGACCGAAGACAAAGAGTTGCATGAGGTTATTGTACCGGAAAGTGTCAGAAAGAAAGCACTGGTGCCTATCCAAAAAATGCTGGAGATTATAGGATGATGACTCTAGCATCCTGTTTTTTCAGAAATCCTTCTCTAGCATAGCCGGCAAACCATTCGCCTACTCTACCGGGGATTGTTTGTTGTTTTTCTGTGAGTGTTACAGAGCCGCTTGCCTCATACAACCCCGGGTTCTCGGCAAGGGTTCGTGCAACCATTACAAGAAACCGTTTTCCCTGCATAAAATCATCAGCATGCACTTTCTCAGGAACAAATTTGCCGTTACCATCATAGAGTCCATTGTGGTATCCTTTCAGGGCAATGCAGGTTGCACCTGTCCTATATTCGCTTGCAAGATACAACGTACCCTGGCATACGCCACCAGTCATATCAATGTGGGGCAGGGTTTGATCTGCTACATCCAGAAGCACTGTCACATCAGGATGCCAAAACGGTGTGCTTCCATCTGCTGTACGATGAATGTATCCCTGGCCTGGTGTTGCTATCTGCACAAGAGCCCCATCCTCCCCACCTTTTTTGACATAAGAGCTTGTCTCCACGCAGACGACAAGCGCATCCTTGGGAAGGATGCTACCCTGCAGCAGGCCATACGCACCGATATAGCCCACTTCCTCAGCCTTGTTACAGAGAAGATAAACATCTACATCCAAATCTGCATCCACTACTTCCTTAAATGCTGCAAGAGACATTGCTACTGAAGCAAGGTTGTCCATGACTGGTGCAGTAATCAGACTGGTTTTTGGATCGTAGGTGACTGGATTCACCGGATCAACACCTTCAAGAACAGGTATTGCGATGCCGCGTACAGCATGTGCTTTGTCTTCAGCCTCAAGAAGATATCGGGCATTGCCTATCCGGTCATCGGAGAGACGTTCAGTAAATAGCCCCGTACCATGTGGTGTATAGTTCCCTCCATAACTGTACGCATGCAAATGTGCAAGGGAGCCAACAACAGCCTCTTCATCAAAACCACCCATCAACCCTGCTTCAAGCATACCCTTGTCCAACGGTTTTGTATGAAACGCTGGATGGTCTGTGTGAAGGTCAAAGGCCAGGACTTTTGGCTGCTCCCTGTTTTTGTCTCCCTTATAATGGATGACAAGGTTCCCATAATGATCATAAAGAGCAGTGACCTTTGGATTGCCATGAAAATGTTCGTTAAGAAATGCAACAATGACCTTATTCACTTCAGTTTCCTTAAAGGATGCAGTAGGGGCACTGTTGAGCCTCTGCAAGAGCCTGTATTCAAGTGTTGCTGTGACATCTGACATTCTCCTTGGTGAATGGGAATAGGATTATAAATATGACGGAAACCCATCGTAAATCATCCGAAAAGAAGGCACAAAGATTTGTCAGAGATTCCCTTCTGGGAAATAATTAACCACATGATCTCTGAAAATAGGGAAAGACTCAAAATCTGTAATGATGTCGCTAAACCGCCCTCTGATGTCAACAAACACCTGCTGGAATTCTTCTTCATTTTGTGTTTCTATTTCAATGCCTATCCTCCATCTACCAATATGGGTGACGACAAAAGTGATATACGGAATAGTTCGTAAGTAGGCATGCAGCATTTTCTCTCTCTGCATATCAAGGCGGTTGATGCCCAGAAAAAGCATATGAGATTTGTATCCCAGAGCAGAAGGATGGATAAACAGGCGATAACCTAATAGGAATTTATTGCTTTCCATCACCTCAAGCCGATTTCGGATAGTGTTATTGGATACGCCAAGCTTCTGGCCCACTTCCACATTAGTCAGCCATGCATTATTACTCAATTCTTTGATAATGTTCCTGTCCAGGTCGTCCAATTTTAGCAGGGGATTATACCTCATTTCATGGAAAAATTCCTTGCGCTCTTTAGTATCAGGAAGGATGTATGCTCTGCTGTGGTCATGGACATTGATATAGATAAGAACCTCATATTCTTTGATATAGGCGCCCCACTGAGCAATCAATTGCTCAAAGACCGCATTAAAGGAAAAATTGTCCTTCACAATAAAATTCATGATAAGGTCCCAGTTACCCCCTACCTCTCCCAGCCAAAGCATGTGGGGTGAGGCCTTGAGGATGGTAATGAATGCATCCTTTTTTTCTTTGGTGACGTTCTGAAGCTGGAAGAGGACCCTGTACCAGTTGTATCCTGCAACCACGCTGTCAAAAATTGCCCGTGCCCCAAGGATAAGATTTTCTTTCTGCATCCTTTTAATGCGGTATTCCACCACCTGCCTTGATAAACCTACAAGTTTCGCAAGCTGAGTCAGCGGCATGCGGGCATCCATGTCAAGCGCAGTGAGTATTTTACGGTCTTTGAGGTCTGTTTTGACCATAAATGAGCATAATTTACAAAGGGATATATAAATATTTCTAATATGCAAAAATATAGGGAGGACATTTTATATTCTTGTTCAGACTGAATATGTTGTCACTAGGTAGTAAATAACTACTTGAGGGGGAGGAAACAACCATGAAAGAAACAATAGTGATTGTAATGTTGGGCATCATGCTGCTTCTGGCAGGATGCGCAGGTACTGTACAGAAATCAGAGACCATTAAGGTAGGATATGTGGGGGCAATCTCAGGAGACCCAGCATATATAGGTATCCCCATCCAGCATGGGCTTGAACTTGCTGTGCAGGAAATTAACGCTAAAGGCGGCGTAAATGGGAGACAGATAGAATTGCTTGTTGAAGATGGCAAATGCAACGGCAAAGATGCTGTCAACGCCTATCAGAAACTCAAGGAAGTCAACGGCATCGATGCAGTGATTACGATGTGCTCACCTGAACTCTTAGGCATTGCACCGGTTGCTGCACAGACCAATACCCTTGTCATCTCACCATCAGCAACCGCACCCACTATCACGGATGCAGGAGCGCATGTATTCAGACTTGCTCCGTCTGATGCATTACAAGGCAAAGAAGGTGCACGTATTATCAAAGCAAACGGCTACAAAACCGTGGGTGTATTGTACGTCAACCACGATTATGGCGTTGGCTTAAACAATGTGCTCAAGGCAGAGCTTGGAAGCCAGATTGTTGCGTCAGATGCCTATGAGCCGGGTGCACAGGACTTTAGAACGCAGCTAACCAAGATGCAGGATGTTGATGTCATCTATATGGTTGCTTTCCCCAAGGAAGCAAGCCTGATCTTAAAGCAGAAAGCAGAGCTGGGCATGAACATGCCAGTTGTTGCAGCTGAAGCAGCAAAAGATGATGTAATCCTGCCGTATGGCGAAGGAGTGTTGATTACCGTACCAACCTCAAGAGGTAGCGGTTATGATGCGTTCGCTGCACGGTATGAAGCAATATTTAGTGTGAAACCTGGCCTATATGCAGGCGAGGCGTATGACACCATGCAGGTCGTTGCCAAGGCAGCAGCAGCAGATAGTGCCAATCTAGTAAGTGGCATGCAGTCTGTCAAGGAGTATGCAGGCGTTGCAGGCACGGTCCAGTTTGATGCCAATGGCGATGTGGCAAAGCCATACGATTTGTTCACCGTGCAGAATGGGCAGTTCATGGTGGTGAACTGATTTTCTTATTTTTTTTATCTTTTTTTGTGGGGGGATAGACTATGACCAAAAAAAACTATATATCAGGAAACGGAGGATATATCATTCCGGCAAGAATGGAGAAGCAGGTTGACGGTATTGACGCACTTTTGCATCCAGATTTTCAGGCACTGATGAGCCTTCAACAGCAAGGGCGCTATGGGAAGCTACGCGTAGGCGTATATGAAGAAGGAAACCCGTTCTATATGACCCTGCAGCATGGGCGTGATGATGCCTGCATTTATTTTACCCTAAAGTATGCACCTAAAGAAGAGGAACCAAGAGAGAAAAGTTTTAACGGTGATTTTTTGCGCGGGTACTTTCGAGCGGCAACTTCCGATGTAAGGCCTGAACTTGTTATCAGCCATTACAATGAGCAAAAAGTTAAGGCAGACGGTACTTTTGTCCGCGACCAAGCGCACAGCCCACTTCATAATGGGGTTTCCAAACATATTGCATACTGGGTGCCAACCATCATCAGGCATGTGCAGAAGAATGGAGATAGCTATCTCCACGCTTTGGAGTTTGATGGATCCCCACTCTTTGAAAAAAGCAGGGGGAATGCCTATGAATTTATTCCTCCTGAATATAGCCCCAGTGAAGAGACTAAAGCTGCAATTGCAGGGCATTATCGCAGCATGCATGAGCGCACCATCCAGGAGATTGGAGATCTTAGACTCACCACTATTGTTACAGGAACTATTGTCAATCTTGAAAAATTGACGCAAGAAAAATTAGAGGGAGTGCTTAGCGTAAAAGCGATTGAGATCAGTGAAGACCATTTTCTGGATACACTCTTACAAAAAGTAAAATTAGTCGGGCTTGATGTGGGGGGTGCTAAGGAAGCCTATTACTCTGGTTTGAGACCCACATCTCCAATATGTAGATAGTTTCTCCTGCAATGGAAACAATGCTGTGATAAGAATGACAACCGAAACCATCATCTTTGCCGGGCACTTCAACCTGGGTGAGAGGCTAGTGCCTGAGCAATTGCAGACTGTTGCAGATGCAAAAACATACTTGGCAGAAGGCACAGATCTCGGTATTTTAGTGGGTGATATAGGGTTTGCACAATCGCTTGAGGCTTACCTTAAACAAGGCATTGAGGGAGTAAAGGAAATCTACACCCGCCGTCTGAAAAATGCAATGGCATGCGGAGCAGGCTGTGTGATCTCCCAACTGCCGCGGACAGATAAACTCCTTGAAGTCATTGACGAAGCCCATTATATGCGCGCAGTCCAGATGCTTGTAGAGAATTATGGAGCGAGCAAAGAATTAACAATAGAACAAATTACAAATACTGTACGAGAAACGATTGCACCGCAGCTTATCCAATCCACCCTTGAGGTTTATGGCCTGAAACCTGAAGAAGTCAAACTCTATTCTGAACGAGAACTAAGAAATATTGTTGCAAGAAGACTTGGCTCACAAAAAGAAGACCAAAAAGAAAGCTGGAGGACCATGCTGAAACAGATAACGGACCCTTTTCTCTACGCAATTTTCAGGACTGAAGTGGAAAAAGACAGGGGAAGAGCCGGCTGCAGGGGCATAATGCTTGCGCTCTACGAGCAGCTTGCCATGCAAGGTTATGAAAAAATAGTAGAACTCTATCCGGCCAAGCATAAGCTGTCCATTCTAAATGCGCAGGAGGTCTATGCTCACCTTGGCAGATTATTTCCAGAAGACAAGAGATGGAAACTGAATTTTGAGAACAGGTTTTATTGAGGGGAGATTATGGAATTTGAAGATGCAAAAAAAAAGAGCATTTTGGGAGAAAGGGATGAAATGGGAAACTGAATATAAGAAGATGAGGATACCCTTTCACTATGATAACAAACCCACAGTCTGCATTGTCTCAGGTGGCAACATCAGCAAAGAGCGGTTTGATCAGATGGTAACAAAAAGGGGAAAGTAACCATGACTAGAATAATCACAGAAGAACAAGTAAAAAAGACACTGGACGAACATTTACCTGAAGCATTTGTAGCTATTGAAAATGCCTACCACCTTTTCTCAGAGGGAAAAGCAAAGACGTCATTTAGCGAGATAGTAATGGATAGTGGTTCCCATTTTTCGTTTATGTGTCAAGGGCCCAACGATTATTATATTGTAAAGGAAGCTTCGGTCTTTCCTGGTAATCCAAAAGAACATGGCCTGCCAAGTGTTCATCCCAACATCCTGGTGTATGGCAATGAAACCAGTAGTAAGCCCGGCAAATTGCAGACCGTTATAGAGGGAGAATATTTTGCAGCAATAAGAACTGCGCTAAGCTCTGCTGTGGGTGCCAAATATCTTGCAGTTGAAAAGCCACGCAAACTGGCACTGTTGGGGTCTGGAGTAGAGGCAGCATCTCATGCACATGTCTTTGCAGAATTATTTCCCTCCCTTGAGGAGATTGCAGTCTACAGCCCAAACAAAGAACACAGAGAAAAGTTTGCTGCAGATCGTCAATATTTTAAGGAAGAATACGGAGTTGAAGTGAAGGCATACAATGAACCAGAGAGCGCAGTAAGGGATGCAGAGATGGTGGCGTGCGTCTCCACAAGTAAGCATCCTATACTGGAACATGCGTGGCTTAGCAAAGACATGTACATTGCAGCAGTAGGAAGCATGGGTCCAAATAATCAGGAAGTACCTGATGAGACTATGAAACGGTCGTTGATTGTGGTAGATTCAAAGAAGCAGATGCATACCTATGGAGAAATTCATGGACCACAATCAAGAGGATCTCAACTTCATACACAGGAACTTGGAAATATCATTGCTGAGGGTATTCTGCATAGACCAGGACAGAATGTATGTAAGTTCCATGGACTTGCTGCAACAGATTTTAAACTTGCAGAGATTGTGCAGAAGTACTAATTTTATAAACCCACCCTTGTTATCTAAGGGGATGGACGGACAAAAATTAGTTGTGGAGACTACCCACCTCAGATCAACCATCTCTTCCGAAGGAGATGTGTTTGTAAGGGTAGGAGACAAATATTTTACTAAAAAAGCAAGGGACCTCAATGTAGGTGATGCTGTTGTCATCCACAATGAAGGGATAGAACGATCGCTAGATGACATAATCCCAGTGCTTGAGCATAGCGCAAGGTACAGACTTGCGCGCGACCAGATATTTGAGACAAAGAAAGAGGGAGAATCTGTGGAATATGTTCCCCGGTTTCGGGCACTCTTGCTGTGCTCACTTGCCCCCAACGACCCTGACCTCGAGGCAAAAATTCTGCGCAGAGGAGGTGAAGATTTCTCCCCCGAAGACTACAGAGGATTTAAGAAAACGCTCAGTAGATATGTGGGTGACGTATGCGAACAAACATTGATGAACTGGCTTTCTGGAAAATCTATTGCACCCGAAAACTGGGAAAACATCCGTAAGCTTGCCGCACTCAACGAACGTTTTGCAGCCCTTGCAGAAAGTAAGGAAAGAAACGTAGGGTTTTATGCAGATTACCAGATTTATGTTGGCCTTCACCGCACAGTTAAAAGTTATCTTGCAAAGAAATCAGGGAATGCAGGCAAAGACCCTGCACCACACCACGCATCCTCCTCTGAAAGAGGAAAGTACGCTGCAGAAATCAGCATGGTCACCAGGCGCTTTTTTGATGAAAGAGATACCTCCATTGACACTGCAATAGTTACTGGCATCAGGCCTGCAGAAAAAGAAAGGATAAGTGGTCCCCTGTTTCTCCACCCAAAACCAAATCCTGCACTCAGAAAGGGGATCGTTGTGGGGGAAAAAAAAGAACTTCCGTTGATAGATCATGTCAATGAAGTGGTGGATACTTTTTACATCACCGTGAATGCGCTCTATGATGCGCTTAATAGGTATGGGATGAAAATTACAGGTGATTCATCGAGAAAAATGCCATTGCAGGAAGCAGGCACTATCCTCAGTACCTTTACCAGTTATGCTCTTACCCAGCTGTTCAGAGGAGACTCCTTTAATACCAAACTCTTTGAAGCCAATGTAAATTTTGCAAAGACCATCCATAAAATCGACGAAAAAACTGCGTTAGGCTATCTTAGGAGAACCTATGAGTGCTTTAATACAGAAATGAAAGAAGGCAAAGTGGATGCCATGTTTGGGATGGAGTATGGAACACTTGCTCACTTGATAGATATTGTCCAACAATATTCATCAGCACTTCCTCGCACCTACAAAGAATGGAGAGCACTCAAGATTGATGTTGCATTTATTCAAGCAGATCTTAATGAAGCAAAGGAAAGAGGAAAGCGACGGGAACTTGGAAGAATGCTTGATAAATTAAAAGACAAAAGAGAAAGACAACGACAATATCTTATCAGAACGTATGAGCTACATAAAGAATCCAAGCCATTCTTTTACACATACCACCAAGAGAATATAAAAGCACAACCATTAATGAGCCTCAAGGAACCTACCTATGCTGAACTTTTAACTGCACGTACAGTCTATGAATCCCAGGGTATAGAATTCTTGCATTCATCAACCGTAAAAGACATTTTGGCAAAACAAGGCATCCCTGATGCATTCCGGCTCTATGTTCCAGAAACATTTATCGGAGAAGCAAAATTCCACTAATAAACTTCCCAACGCTGAAACTGCTCGTTCACCAAAAGACCCAAGGTAATCTCTTGTGCAATCTTCTTTGCTTGCTGCACGGTCTTGGCGTCCAGAAACAGTGTCCAGAACACACCGCGCTCCATGCTCGTTATTTCAGAGAAACCAAGCCGGGTTTGCAGGACTGCAAGTAAGCCACCGCAGTCATTCTCGCCTGCCAAGACTTGCACATGCACTGCATAGAGTCCATCCATTTCCGTAGTAGCAGGCAGTTTCTCCAAAACTGTCGCCTTGTGCTTGTTGGCGTTCACCAGGATGTCAACTTTGGTTATCTTGGCTACAAAATCTCCTGGAGATTTTGTCTCAAAAGAATAATAATCCTGCCTACTAATTTTCTTTAAAGAAGAAAATCCCATCCCCTCAAGGGTGTGGAATGTAGTAATAGCAACATTATCAGGTATCAGCAGTTTGACAAGCATATACTGTTTCATTTTTTCCGCTCCTCAATATATTTTTTCATGGACTGGAAAATTAAATGCGCAGGCGCAAGCTGCTCACATTCTTCAAACGAATGCCCTTCAAAATAGGGAAGCTGCTTGTTGAATGATGCAACCTCCGGATGCGGCATCATGGCCATGACATTGCCCTCTTTATTGCAGATGGCAGCAGCATTCAAGACTGCACCGTTGGGATTGATGGGGAAATCCCTGTTGATTTCCCCGCTTTTTGTACTATATTGGAAAATGACCTGGTCATTTTCCTGTAGTTGCTTTACAACTGCAGGGTCTTTGGTGGTAAATCGTCCTTCTCCATGCGCAATGGGTGTCTGGAAAACGACGCCTTGCTTATAGAGTTTATTGAATGCACACCTGCTGGTTTTTGCACTGTTCTTCAAATGCGTCCAGAAACACCAGAAACCATCAAGATTCGGAGCAAGTGCCATTTCTACTTTGCTTGCAACTGAACCTGAAGTGCTGTTGTTGACAGTTGCAAGTTTGTTGAAACAAGTGGTTTCAACTTTGCCTTTCAATCCGGGAATCATGCCGCATTCCACCAGAATCTGTGCACCGTTGCAGATGCCAATCACTGGCTTTCCCTTTGCTGCTTCTGCTTTTATTTTTTGCATAAGCGGATCTTTGGATGCAATAGCACCAGAGCGAATCCTATCCTCATAAGACCAGCCACCGGGGATGAAATAGCCGTCAAAAGGGGTGATATCCTCTTTAAGATTCCATCTGAACAAAAACGCATCCATTCCTGCAGCTTCAATTGCACGCAGGCTTTCATCTTCCCTGTTGGTTCCTGGAAAGAGGATGACGGCAATCTTTGGTTTCATCGCATGGCCTCCTTGAATCCGTTGCTCCACGCCCGTGCCATTTCTGGAATAGATAAGATAATCTCATCATTTATTTTCAATTTCTGCTCAGTGGTGGTTTTCCCAATAATAAAGATTTCAGTGCCATATTTTTTCCCAACCACTCTAAGTGCATCAAGATTTTCCTGCGCAACTTCTGCCACAAAACCAGAGGATTCAGAGAACAGTGCCTTACTGAGTGAAAGTTTGGAAGACTTCAATACCAGTTCCGCTCCAATGGCACCGTCTGCATCAGCACCAAGCATCATCTCTGCAACTGCTGCAATCATGCCACCATCTGAAATGTCATGGCAGGAAAGCAAAAGGCGTTTATCAATCGCATCAATGATGGTGTAGATGTGATTTCTTTCGTCCTCAAAATCAACAAGAGGAACATTCTTGCCAAGCTTACCATGCACATCATAATAGACGCTGCCACCAAGCTCATCTTTTCGTTTGCCCAAAAGCACAAGGATTGAACCTGCTTTTTTGAGTTTCATGGTAATGGCTTTGGAATAGTCCGGCATGACTCCGACGCAAGCTATGATAGGTGAAGGGTCAATCGCCTTTCCTTTCTTGGACTCATTATAGAAACTGACATTGCCTGAAATAACCGGCACGGGATTTGTGGTGCCTTTATAGAATAATTTGGATGCAGCATCTGCAATGCCTCTCACACCCTCACAAAAATCATGGAATACTTCGGGGATTTCAGGATTGCCATAATTAAGACAGTCTGTCAATGCGGAAGGGACTGCCCCTATGGCTGCAACATTACGCATGCTTTCTGCAACAGCATTGGCAGCACCCCAATAAGGGGATATTCTATTGTAGCGCGGATTGCAGTCCACAGAGAGAGCAACGCCTGGTTTTTTTCCGTGCAGAGGAGCCATAAGACCTGCATCCGCCTGGCCCGGTGGGATGATGGTAAGACCAAGAACATGGGTATCATAGCGATCATATACACATTTCTTGGATGCGACATTGGGATGGCGAAGTACTGAGAGGATTTCCTGTGCGTAATCTGAAGGTTCAGGAAGCTGCGGTTCATTAAGATCTCTTTTTGATTCTTTTTTTTCTCGGTCATATCGTATGCCTGAAGTAATAACATCAACAGGCGCGTTACAGACAACGTTGCCGTTATGAGTTAGGATGTAGTCTTTTTCTTTAGTTACTTTTCCTACAACAGACGCCTGTGCATGCTCTGCAATGGTGGGGAGCGCAAAGTTCTCATTATAGATGCGCAGGATCGTCTTTGTGAATGAAGGTGGGGAAATCCAGGTGAATCGTTCCTGGGTTTCGCCGCAGGCGATGATATAGGGCGGCAAGTTATCCATAGAGACATGCACTTTATCTAAATCAAGCGTGCAGCCGTATCCACCAGCATCACAGAGTTCCGAAGTAGCACACATAATGCCACCTGCACCCATGTCCTTAAAGCCAAGGATGATGTTTTTCTTTCTTGCTTCTTCAAACACCGCATAGGTTGCGCGCAGAAGGATGTTTTTTAAGAAAGGGTCAGGCACCTGGACTGCTCCTTTATTGCTTTGTTCGTCTTTTTCGTCAAGAATAAGAGATGCAAATGCCGCACCGCCAAAGCCAGAATTGTCTGTTGCCTTCCCAACCACGATAATGTCATAGCCCTCTGCATGAGGTGGGGCTGCAGAATGGATGATGTCCTTTTCTTTGATGATTCCTAAACAAACTACATTAACAAGACAGTTCTCGTCAAAACTGCTGTTTGAATAGATGTCGCCTGCAAGGATAGGAATCCCCAGTGGATTGCCGTAGCCTGCAATGCCGTTGATAACTTCATTGGCAATGTATTTGGTTTTGTTTTTGTTTTGGCCATGCAGGTCGCCAAAACGCAGGGGATCTGCAGACGCAATGACTTTTGCACCCATACAAGCCACATCCCGGATATTTCCACCAACACCTGTTGCTGCGCCTTCATAGGGAACGACCTGGCTTGGGTGATTATGGCTTTCATGGCTGATGACAATACCGTATTTTTCGCAGTCAATAGTTGCAAATTCAACAATGCCTGCATCCTCTTTGGGGCCCAAAATGACGTTAGGTGCTGACGTAGGAAGCATCTTGAGGATGTTTCTTGAACTCTTGTAAGAAGAGTGCTCAGACCATTGGATGTTAAATATGTGTAGTTCAGTAATGGTTGGGTTCCTACCAATGAGGCTTGCTGCCTTTTTTGCTTCTTCTGGTTTAAGCGCAAGACCGTTTTTTCTGAGGAATGAAGCCAAGTCTGCGTCAGAAAACGTATTTAGGGGAACCAATTCCACATCCACCTTGGAAGCCATACTCCTTAGGGTTTCTGGGTGGTATTTAAAGGTTTTCCAGGATAGAGGGATAAAAGCCCAACATTAAAAAAGAGAGATAGATTCCCCAGGGGAATTGCTACCATGACACCATCGATAGACTATACTATAGAACGGACTGTAACACTCCCTGTTTCATGGAGGGAAAGTAGTTCTAGGATGGCCAATATCGGCCCTGCCGCACAATACGAACAGTCATTGAAAGGAGTAAGATACAAAAATGGGCCCGCTGTTCTAGATAGAGAAAAACTCAAGGAGAGAATAGATTCCTCGTGCCCTGTCGTATATCCGCAAGTAAACGTGCTTAGAAATGGTCTGCGATATGTTACCATCCATAATCAAAAAGGAGAAGAAACATTTGCTGCTTTAGAATATGGTGGAATAGAACAAACTCTTGATAATAGATGGTTACCCACCCACAGAAAACCACAAGCACTTGTTAATACAGATTTAGGTGATGGGTTTTTTTTAAGAGCAATCAACTCAGGCCCAGCACGCGGACACAACAGCACAACAAGCCATGTCTATAAGAACTATAAAACACAGATAACTGATGTAGCTGTTGACTATTCCATTACCCCGCCGGTTACGGTACGTAACCCCAAAACCCCAGGAGAAATGTATCCAGGTGAATTTGAGTTTAGGTATACGCAAAAAAGTGGGGATAGGTCATTCACTATCCATATTAAAGATGGCGAACACCCTTCAACCACCCTTAAGATGGCATGTGCCGGCAATGATCCAGTTGTTTTCACCTTTGATGGTCAGGGCATGTTTAATGGGATTGAGGATTCTGTAGGATATGCTCTTGAGGAATCCAAATGGGCTGCTCAGTTCTCCAACGCAAAAATCCCCCTGTTGAACATAGAACCGAAAATGCTTGATACCCAAGCAACACTGGATGCACTGGCAAGGGCTGCTGTTGCTGGTACCACTGTTTCTTTAGAAAAGGCCTTAGAATTTAAGAAAAAAGGGAAAAAAGTTCTTGAAGAAGTAACCAGCTCCAATGGGAGTATGGACACTAGAGCATTAATGGCCGGCTGCGAAGGAAATTACCAACCCGTCGCAGATGCTATAGTTCCTCAGTAACAATCGTCTGCTCTCTATCAGGCCCTACACCAATAATGGCTATAGGAACACCGATGAGTGTCTCTATATGCTTGACATACGCCTGCGCCTGTTTGGGAAGATCCGAGAATGTTCTTGCCCCAGAAATATCTCTTTTCCAGCCGGGCATGGTTTCATAGACTGGCGTGCAGTGCTCAAGCACCTGCAAATCAGAGGTAAACTCCGCTATTCTTTTTCCATGGAAGGTGTATGCTGTGCATATCTTTATTTCATCAAGCTCATCCAACACATCAAGTTTGGAGAGGGCAATATGCGTCAGCCCATTAATGCGTTTGGCGTGCTTTAACATGACGATGTCAATCCAGCCGCATCTTCGTGGACGGCCAGTAGTAGCACCAAACTCGCCGCCCTTCTGTCGGACTTTTTCTCCCATCTGCTCATCCATTTCTGTAGGAAATGGGCCGCCACCAACCCGGGTTTGATAGGCTTTGACCAGACCAACGACTTTATTGAGGAAAAAGGGGGATACGCCAAGGCCTGTGCACACCCCGCCTGCACTTGCGTTGGATGAAGTGACAAAAGGATAGGTGCCATGATCAATGTCCAGCATGGTTGCCTGCGCTCCCTCAAAGAGGATGCGCTTGTCTTTGTGTGAATCAAGGTAGAGGGAGACGTTGCCCACAAAAGGTTGCATGCGTTCTGCAAGCTGTGCATAGTGTGCAAAGAAATCCTCTTTAAGGATTGGTTTTTCACCATAGATGACCGTAAGGGTCTTGTTCTTTTCAGGTAGGGTTTCGTCCAGGCGCTTTGCAAACCGTGCCTTGTCCACAAATTCCTGCACGCGAATACCCCGGCGCGCAATCTTATCTTCATAGACCGGGCCGATGCCTCTGCAGGTGGTGCCTATCTTTCCAGCACCCCTTTCCCGTGCTTTGTCTAATGCAATATGGTAGGGCAGGATGACATGGCAATTCTCGCTGACCATCAGGTTTTTGGGGGAGACTTCCACACCGCTCTGGGTGAGGGTGTCAATCTCTTTGAAAAAAACGACAGGGTCAATAACCACGCCATTACCCATCATGCACATGGTGCCCTTGTGAAGAATGCCTGAGGGGATGTGGTGAAGGATAGTCTTTTTTCCCTTGACCACCAGCGTGTGGCCTGCATTGTTGCCGCCCTGAAAACGGGCAACAATGTCGGATCTTTCTGAGAGTAAGTCTATGACTTTGCCTTTGCCTTCGTCACCAAACTGGGTGCCGACAACAAGAATGGAGTTGACTACTGGCATAGGAAGCAAAGAAAAAATACAGGTTTAAAAAGGTTGTTGTGGGTGTAAGGGAAAAGGAATAGCCCCGCTAATCCCCTCGTGTTGGATCAAATCCAAATAAATCCTGAAGGTTGAGATTATTTGGATCGCTGTAGTCTCTGACAGCAGAATCATGCGGCTGAAAGAGAGCAAAAAAGGGATCTGTAAGATGAAGAGTCGTCAGTTCTGAGAAAACCTGATACTGGTTATGAATTAAATCATTTGCTCTGGCACTCAATAATTGTGTTGGTGCAACACCAGAAATCTCCGGTTCAGTTGCTGGTGGTTGGTCTTGCTCTAAAGTAACCACTTCACCAGTATCTTGATTACGTAATTTGACCTGATTTTCCATCGCCCAACGCATAATCCCACCTAACCACCCTCCTAAATAATTTATCGGCGCAAGGGAAATAAAGGGAAAAAGATTAGTGTCTGAAGGTGGTGTAAGTTCAGTAAGAACTGCCTGTTCTGGAGAGGTATGCTCGGAACGTGTATACCTTTCAAAAAGGCCTTCAGCAAGACAGCGGACGTGGGTTAATTGATGACGGGGGTTATCCTTATCTAATTCTTGGAGATATTGCTTAACTATTGCTGATAACGAATTTACCTGTTTTCGGGAAAAAGAAACAAGAATTTTTTTTTCAGGACCTTCCGGAGTATTGACTATCTCTGAAAAGCCGTAGATATTCTCTGCAGCAGCATAGGTAAATCGAGTAAGCGTTCTTCTTACTTCCTGATCTATAAAATAGGGCACCAGTCTTAAGAAACGATCATACGCCGTTTTCTTTGTACCTGCTGATAGGGGAGAATAAGATGGGCGTAGGGATTCAGCAAGAGTTTCACCCAGGGGGATTATGAGTTCAAAATAAGTTAGAGGTTTAAGCAGTTGTTGGTAATCTCTGGGTAATCTAGCACTGCCTGTATTCCCTGTCAGATAATAGAAATACATAGAGGCAAGAGCATCAATGTTGGTGGGAGAGACTAACTGCCTGTATAGGTCACTAAAGCCGTTCTTTCCTACAAACCGCTTATCCACATCTTCCTTAATTCCCTTATATTCTTCTTTTAATTTATCTAAAGCCGCATCTCCCTGAGATAAACCTGCCCATTTTTCTGCACGATTTGCTTCAAGCCAGTGCCAGATAACTCCCACTTCTGCAGCACGACGATAGAATTCGTCTTGTGTTGCTGTACCTGAAAGTGTGTATCTGGTTCTGAGAGCAGCAGCGTAAGGTGTATATTGTTCTGCATCAAGACTCCGCTCTAGAGTGGTACGCATAAACTGGATAAGGCCATCTGCTAATTCTGTAGGATTTTGACTTAAAGTTGTTGCCATAATACCTAAGGTAACCTGGTTTTATTTATAAATGTAGGGGGCGGGGATTGAGAATCCGATGGATATTTAAATACCTGCCACTGCTAGAAGATTATGGCTATTGCACCCAAGGAAATCCTCAGAAAACAATTTCTTGACGCAAGAAACGCACTTGCCAAAGAAGAGATCGCGCGCAAAAGCAACTCCATCCGGAAAAAGCTGTTCTCGCTTCCCGCTTTACGGGAAGCAAAAACTATCATGTTCTATGTGTCGTTTA
Organism: Candidatus Woesearchaeota archaeon; assembly: GCA_016219795.1. GTDB lineage: Archaea > Nanobdellota > Nanobdellia > Woesearchaeales > JACRKL01 > JACRKK01. Next base: position 22,791 of record JACRKK010000016.1, read on the forward strand.
AGTCAGAAGTCCATACGCTGGGCATGATACAGCGTGCGCTTTCAGAGCGCAAGACCGTCTGCGTGCCGTATGTGGACAAGCATGAGATCCGGCCAAGCATCATCTGGTCTGTACGAGAATTAAAGCCCGGCCATTTTGGGGTGCCTGAACCGCTGCACCCAAATCCCATCAGCCCAGCATCAGTTGATGTGGTGATTGTGCCTGGCGTTGCGTTTGACAAGAAGGGATTTCGGATTGGCTACGGCAAGGGCTTCTATGACAAATTCCTCCCGCAAACAAGGGCAAAAAAAATAGGCCTATGTTTCGCATCGCAACTTGCAGACAAACTGCCGCATGAGGAGCATGATGTGGGGATGGATGTTGTTATCACAGAAAAAGACAAAAGGGATTGCAGGAATTAAGGACCGGAGACAAAATGATTAATGTAACTAAGCTGGAGTTTTCTCATGGTAGGATTACTTTCTAATCCAAAGTATCCAGTTAAATTAGGTCTATTTTTCATCCAGTTCTGGCTAGTAGGTCTGCATCCGCTGGTACCAATCCCCTCAATACCGCAACATTTAAATAGTAACTAATAGTTAACATATGTAAACCAAGAGTTAACCTAAAAAATGAAGCCCCTAACAAACATGGAAACAGAGATTATACTTAAACTATTCAGAGACTTTACCGTAGACTATAATCCAAGCAATATAGCAAATGAATTAAAGAGAACAAGGGTAGGCACGTTTAAAGCGTTAAAAGCATTAGAAAAAAGGGGTATTGTTCAAGGGAAAAAACTTGGCAAGGCAATGTTCTATACATTAAATCTAAGAGACGATTATGCTAAAAAATATGTCCAGGTTCTTTTAATGGAAGAAGCAAGGCAAAGACAAAGATGGTTGTTTGAATTTGAAGGGTTATTTAACTATGTGCATATAGCTGTCCTCTTCGGTTCCATTATCCAAAATGAGAAAGAAGCAAATGATATTGACCTCATGATTGTGCTAGAACAGAAAGATAATAGTGCCATTAATAAAATTATTAATGAGAAGAATAAAATTCTTCCAAAAAGAATCCACATTATAAAACAGACAATACAAGACATCATTAGCAATATAAAGAAACGGGATAAATTAGTCCTTAATGCATTTAAATATGGAATTGTTTTGCATGGTTTCGAAGAGCTGGTTGAGGTGATGAAGAATGTCACAAGCCAAGAATATGGTTAAATGGTGCATTAACAAAGCAAAAAGGGAACGAGAAGAAGGGAAAGCCCACAGAGGTTTAGTGGA
>JACRKK010000108.1 GCA_016219795.1 Candidatus Woesearchaeota archaeon
CGTGTATTTTTTTGGCCCAAAGTGGTGGAGATACGCAGGAACTCTGGCCTGTCGTATCAAAGCGTTAATTTTTTGTACTATGTTCTTTTTGTTCTCCATGGGGAGCTAGTCCTCCCCACCCCTGCCAGCTTACGCTGGCGAGGGTTCTATATTAAGATTTTCACCGGTGCCATTACCACCGTAAAGTTTAAATATTAGTTCAGTATTTTAAAATGACAACAAATCTGGAGGGGTGACCATATGTATACCAAAAAAGGGATGTCCATCGTTATTGCGTTAATGCTTCTTATAGTTATTGCAGGGTGTCAGATTGCACCAAAGCCAGCTGCACCATCAAACAACAACACTAATGTTTCTATAGAAGATATAGGTGATGTTGTCAAAGAAACTCCTAGAAACACAACACCTGCAAATGCGAGTACAACAGGCAAAAAAACATCCACATCTACCACCAACAAAACCGAGAAGGTTGTGGAAACAAAAGATGACAAACAATCCCCCTATATTATTGAAGTCACAGAAAATGACCTTGTGAGTGTCAAGCCAAAAGGATCAGACCCAGATGGTGACAAAATAACCTTTACGTTCACAAAGCCATTGAACGCAAGTGGGGAATGGCAAACTAAAATAGGGGATGCGGGAAAATATACCGCTAAAATAACTGCATATGACGGACAGCTTACGTCAACAAAAGAAGTTGTTATTACCGTCAACCCTGCAAATCGGCCACCAACCATGCAGAAAGTGGCCGACATCAAAGTCAAAGAAGGGGAAACAGCCACCATTAAGCCAGAGGTCAGTGATCCTGACGGAGACCAGGTAACCGTTACCTATGGGGGTTGGATGACTTCGTCAACCAAGAAAACCACCTCCAGCGATGCTGGGGAATATCAGGTAAAGGTCACTGCAACAGACGGAAATTCAGAAGTGATTCAGAATATTAAAGTCACTGTTGAAGATGTCAACAGGCCTCCAACCATCGAAATAATGCGGAACGTAACTGTCATAGAAGGGAGCAAAGTAACCTTAACACCAAAAGTTGCTGATCCTGATGGTGACACGGTTAAGATAACCTACGGTGGTAATCTTACAAAGAATGGGGTCTGGGAAACCAAGAAAGGTGAAGCGGGGACTTATGAAATACCCCTTACTGCATCTGATGGAAAAACCGAGACAAAGACAAGTGTTGTGGTAACCATCAAGCCACTCAACAGGCCACCTACCATTGAAATGAACAGCACTGTAACGGTAGAGGAAGGCGATTCCGTCAAATTGAAGCCTATGGTAAAAGATCCAGAAGGAGATCAGGTAAAGACTGTCTATAGCGGCTGGATGACTTCAGATACAAAAGTAACGGACTATAACAGTGCAGGAACGTATGCAGTCAAGATAACGGCAACGGACAGCAAAGGTGAATCGACAGTCAAAGAAGTGACTGTGGTCGTCAAGAATAAGAACCGTGCACCGGTCTTTGACATTTAATAGCTTTCTTTATTTTTTGTTTCTTTTCTTTTGCTCTGTGAGGGAGGTATGCTTCGAGAAGGATATTGTCTCCAAACCGTTGAAACTGAAGAGGAGTTAATGGAATTGCATCTGCAACGCGCTTAATTTCTAGATTTCCCACAAAACTCTTATCGCCCCCCAGAAGTAGGGGTGCAACAAAAACCGCTATTTTATCCGCAAGCTGTTCTTTGAGAAAGGCAGTGTGTATGGCTGTGCCCCCCTCTACCATGACTCCCGCCACACCGTGTGAACCAAGCCACTGCAAAAGCTGGCCTAAATCAACCAAACGCTTCTTTCCACAGATGATTACTGTATACCCTTTGTCTTGCAGCTGCTTCAATTTGCGTTGATTACAGAAAGCTGTAGTGGCTATAACAACATTTTTGTCTGAGAGCACCGCTGCACCAGAAGGGATATTCAGCCTGGAATCCACCACCACCCGTAGAGGGTCATGCGGTTTTTCGGGAAATCTGCAGGAAAGTCTTGGATTGTCTGCAAGTACAGTCCCAATTCCTACAAGAACAGCATCATAGCGTCTTCGAAGGTAATGTGCATGAATCCTTGCTTCCTCATTGGTAATCCAGCGGGAATCTCCGCAGGAGGTGGCAAGTTTACCATCAAGACTTACTGCAACTTTCAGTAGAACAAAAGGCAGTTTTGTCAGAATGTATTTCACAAAGACCTCATTCTGAACAGTAGCCTCCTCTTTAAGGAGGCCTGCATCCACCTTTATTCCTGCCCTCTGAAGCTCCTCTATCCCCCTGCCATTGACTAACGGGTTTGGATCCTGCATCGCCACAACTACTCTGGAAACCCCAGAGGCAATCAATGCACTGCTGCAGGGCCCTGTCTTTCCTGTATGGCAGCAGGGTTCAAGAGTAAGGTAGATGGTAGCTCCCTTTGCTTGTGGTCCTACTTTTTTTAATGCTACAATTTCAGCATGGTCCCCACCATAGCATGCGTGATAGCCCTCTGCAATGATACGGCCATTCTTGACAATCACACAGCCCACTAGAGGGTTGCTTTTCACAAAACCAACCCCCTTCTCTGCCAAGGCAATGGCTTTCCGCATAAAAAAAGTGTCTGTCTTCATGGAAGGATATGCCCCATCTTTTTCTGCTTTGTTTTCAGATAAAAACGATTGGAAGAGTTGGGCCTTATAAGTAAGGGAACACGCTCTGCAATATGCACCCCGTATTCCTCCAGCCCCACAATCTTCTGGGGATTATTAGTAAGGAGTCGGATAGTGGAAATTCCCATATCCTTAAGCATCTGCGCTGCAACACCGTATTCTCTCATATCACCTTTAAATCCCAGCCGGTGATTTGCCTCCACCGTATCGAGTCCTTTATCCTGCAAATTATACGCCTTTAGCTTGTTGATAAGGCCGATGCCTCTGCCTTCCTGTCGAAGATAAATAATCACACCAGTACCTTCCTCTGCAACTGCAGCAAACGATTTTTCAAGTTGCTCCCCGCAATCGCAGCGCTGTGAATGAAAAATATCGCCGGTAACACATTCCGAATGGATCCTGACCAGTACGGGCTTCTTTCCGCTTACCCTTCCATGGATAAGGGCAATATGCTCTTTGCTTCCTGGCTTATGTTGACAAGTATAGACAAGAATGCGGAACCTGCCGTAGGGTGTGGGTATAGACGATGCTGCCCTACGTTCAATAGACTGCCCCCGTTTTTTCAAATAAGAAATAAGATCAGCTATGGAAACAATAATAAGGTGATATTTTGCTGCAAATTTCTTAAGGTCGGGCATACGTGCCATTTTGCCATTATCGTTAATAATCTCACAGGTAACACCTGCAGGATAGCAACCAGCAAGCCTCGCCAGATCCACTGCTGCCTCAGTATGTCCCGGCCTCTCAAGCACGCCTCCATCCCGTGCCCGTAATGGGAAAACATGTCCAGGCATCATAATCTCCGGGGGGGTGGTTTTAGGGTCAAGAACTGCCTTGATAGTTGCTGCACGATTGTGAGCTGAAATGCCTGTCCCCTTGCAGCAATTAATGGATACAGTGAAGGGCGTACCAAAAGAATCAGTATTGCTCTTCACCATATTAGGAATACCAAGCTCATCAAGTCTCTCCCCTACAATAGGCATGCATACAAGGCCCCTGCAATGACGGATCATAAACGTTATGATTTCAGGGGTTACTTTTTCTGCAGGAATCTGTAAATCTCCTTCATTCTCCCTGTTCGCGTCATCTACTACGATAACGGGTTTCCCTGCCCTAAATGCGTCCAGTGCTTGGGGGATGGTATTCATCGCTGCATCTCCTTCATACGCTTTATCATGACTACCGCCGCATGCACAGCCCGCCTGGCATACTCTTCTGTCCTTGCCAATGCCTGATCCCTTGTCGCCCCTGGGCCGGCAACACCATGGGTTACTGGTTTTTCATATTCCAACGATAACGAAACCAATGCATGGGCACAGCTTTCCCCTACAATGCTATCATGGGCCGTCTCCCCTCTCAGTATAGCACCCAGAGTTACAATACCATCTACATCTGCCCTCTTAAGAAGGGCTTTGACTGCAAGCGGCATCTCAAAACAGCCAGGAACTAAGATAACTTCCATAATGGAGACTGCATCTTCCTGTGCCTGTGCCCGTGCAGCCAGTAGCATAGGCTGGATAATATCTGGATTGATTTCTGTTGCAACGATGGCAATGCCTGTCATGTTATTTCCTCCGCAATGGCCCTGCATCCGCAAATCCTTGCCGTCTTCCTAATCCAGCCCAAGGTCTCAAAGAATCCTTGCCTTCCAGAAGCGCAAGAGCATTGAGGGCATGCTTTGAAGCCCTGTTTTTCACAACATTAAAGAGAGTATCAGCATCAGGTGATTCATCCATATGGACAAAGACTTCCAGGATGTGTTTGCTACAGAGAAGCTGCACCTGTTGCAGCCCAAGGGAAGCTTCGTGCGCGCACTGCTTGTCAATGGGTTTGTCTCCTGGCATCCCCAACGCAAGACAGATGTCACACCCATATTTTTCAAAAAGAATCTTGCATGCCACGGGAAGATCTTTGATGCCTGGAACAGTATAGCGTTCTATAACAATAGATTTATTACTCACTTTGAACACTTCTTCCACAAAAGCAAACAGGTCAACGGTTGCAAAAGTTGTATCTGCAACACCTACTTTCATGAGAACTTCACCTCTACCACATCCCCATCTTGAAGTTTCAAGACATCCCTCAAAAAGACAGAAGCAATGAGTTCAATGATTTGCGGAGTATGGCTTGTCCTGTCAGGTCGAAGCAATGCACCCTGCACGGTTTTCTTATGTGCTGTAATCGAAAGAGGGTAGCACGATACACCTCCAAAGGTGCGATTATCGCTCTGGAATGCCTCAATGCGCAGGGGAGTTATCATCTCCAGCTGCGGCATAATGTCTTGTTCTATCGTTATATTAAGGGTACCTGTGTAGGGAAAGAAACCTACTGCTTTCTCAAGGTACGGAACATATTTCTTCATGTAATAGCCACCCTCTCCAAGCCCAGTCACCACTTTACCACATATAGAACCCGGTACCAATGCTTTATGGAGCTTTTGGTGGATGCTTTGCAGATAATGGATTCCTGACGATGCAATCTGGATACGGACTCCGTTGACTGCAACATGGCGCTTGATGTAGGCAAGCCCCTCAAGGTCCACAAGCCAGCGCGAAATCGTCTGCTGGCTAACACCAACAATTTGCGCAAGTTGATCTGTCGTTGCCTTGACTTCCTTATGGATTCCATCGTTCTCCAGAAAATGCAGGAGAAGGGGGAGGTATTTCGAAGACATGACCTCTGGAGAAGAAAGGCAACTTATAAATGTTTTGCTTCCTAAACATGAGTAATTACTCTTTTTTATGGACGTGGTTTCTCACCAGAAAAGAGAACCCACAATAAACGCATGCCTTTCGCTTGTCAGAAAGGACACTGGATGTTGGCTGGTATCTCATTCGTTGCTTACAGCGAGGGCATTGCAGGAGAAGTATCATGTACCCTCATGCCTGTCAAGAAGAGTATCAATATCGTTTCCGGTCGCTGGCTCTGGCCCAGCATTCGTGGATTGCTGGCGTTTCATTTTTCTTTTGGGGAGGGCAGGAGATGGCACCTTGGGTTCTGATGAGACTTTTTCAAGCTGCTGTTCCTGTCGTTTTAGGGGTAGAACCTCTGTTTGTTCTTGAGAAGACTCTTCCTGAACGGTTGGTGCTTCTTCAGTAGGATATATTTCCAGGTTCTGTTCCGTAGACTTCCCTTCAGCTACAGGCGTGTTTGTTTCGTAAACCTGCAGTTTACCCACTGAACTATTTTTATAGTCACCTACTGTCTTTTGTTCCTCACCTGTTGTCCTGATGTTCTGGAACGATTTTTTTAAGGCTTCATGACCTGGAAGGTCAAAATAGTCATAGAATTTCTTGGTGAGCTTTAACAGAAAGGTCCTACCGTGCTTCTGACGGGTAAGAAAACCCATCTCTTCAATGACTGCAAGATGCTCATAGGCCTGTCCCCCCCTCACCCGGATGACCTCTGACTGTGTAATGGGCTGTTTCCAGGAGACAACGGCCAGGGTCTCAAGTAGGGTTTTGCTTAGCTCCGTGTGGGGGTTGATGCGCTGCACTAAGGGGAGGTGTTTTTCACGTACCGTAAGATGCCAGGAATTTCCCTCTTCTAACACCACAAGCGGGCTGTTGCGTGCCTGATACTGTGACTGAAGTTGCTTCAGCACTTTTGCAACAACATCTTTTCGTGACTGACACAAAGTAGCCAATTCATCCACAGAAATTTTCCTGCCAACGGCAAAGAGTAATGCCTCTAGATTTGCGAGGAGTTCTTCATTCATGGAGAAGTTGGTGCTGAAAGCACATACTGTTCACCTTCTTTTTTTAATTTGCCTATATTGACAAAACCATCAAGCATAGGTGTAAGCTTTTCGGATGCGATACCTACTTCTGTGGAGATTTCAGCAACAGTCATGGCTTTTCCTTTCAATAAGAATTCAACAAAGTTTAAGAGTAATGAAAGGAAATTCTTATTCAGCACCCTATTGTCACCCATCATGGAGCGGGCAATAGTATCAACCGAATGAAGTTTGCCCTGCAAATCTGTGAGATAATCTGTCATTTCTTGGCATGTCCAGGTGAGAGACTCAGGTTGATCAACTTCCACAGATGATGGCATATAATCAAAGCAAAAGCCGGTGAGGGAATAGATATCTTCTGCCTCAAGTTCAAGTTCTGCAAATGTGCCCCAATATCCCTCTTTTTCTTCTGGTTGTTCTTTTGCAACCTGCAAGAGCTTCAGATGGGGTTCTTTTTTTATCTTTTCAAGGTAATCGGCAAGAGTTTTTTCAACAAATGCCTTAGGCGTCCCTACCACTTCCAGAATTGCTCTAAAGCGTACCGCCGGTTTTTGTTCTTCCATGATACATTGGGTCGATTGCTTCTTTTAAAATGTTTCGATTGCTGCCCTTAAGAACGCTATGTTTTTAAAGGAGGGGTGTTTTCATAGAATAATGGATATACGTGAGTTACGTGACCTTGTGATTTCCTGGCTTGCCATCTCGCTTGCTTTTGCTATAGCAAGTTATGGAATTGCCCTCAGTCTTGGATTTGCGCTTGTAGTTACTGCTTCTGCAGTTACTGCTGGCATAGGGTTTCTGTTTCATGAACTTGCCCATAAATATGTTGCAAGGTATTATGGCTATAAAGCCGCATACTATGCCAATGGACAGATGCTGATTATTGCTGTCCTCCTCTCATTTACTGGCATTGTATTTGCTGCACCAGGCGCGGTTAGGATTATGGGCCTCCAAAACAGGAAAAAGTGGGGTATCATAGCTGCAGCAGGACCGCTGATGAATGTATTCCTTGCACTTTTGTTTTGGTCGCTTTGGGCATTGGATGCAGGCATCCTGCACGTTCTCTGGGGGTATGGTTTTATGATCAACAGCTGGCTTGCATTGTTTAACATGCTTCCCTTTGGCCAGTTTGATGGTGCTAAAATTATCATGTGGAGCAAATGGACTTTTGCTGCTCTTATCGCGGCAACATCTGCATTATTTATTGCAGGCATGGCACTCCAAATGTTTTAATACAAGTTCTTCTTCCAGAAGAAGTATGTCAACTGCACTGGTTCTTGGAAGGTTTCAGCCATTTCATAAAGGCCACCTGTTTATAATCAAAGAAGCCCTGTGCAAACATGAAAACGTCATCGTTGCGGTAGGCAGTGCACAATACAGTCGTACCAAAAGAAATCCGTTTTCCTTTAGAGAACGCAAAGCGATGATTGCTGCCGCAACCAAAGGCCTCTCCCTCATCATTCTACCTCTCCCCGATATCCATTCCGATAAGGAGTATGTTACCTACGTCAGAAAAAGCCTGCCTTGGTTTGACGAGGTGTACGCCGGCAACCAACGTACGCTGCGGCTGTTTAGAGAAAGTGGGTTAAAGATTCATCAAATAAAGAGGATAGAAGGCATTAGTGCAACGCGTGTAAGGAATGCCCTACACAAACAGAAGGTATGGGAAAAATTCGTACCCCCCGCTACAGCGACAATCCTCAAAAAAATGAAGGCACCAAAGATAATAAAGGGACTGTATATTTAATCCTTCTTGCGCTTCTTGGACTTCTTGATTTCCTTTGCCAGATCCAATTCATCCAACAGTTCTTTATAGCGGTTACGGATAGTGACTTCAGTCACGCCAGCTACATCTGCAACCTCACGCTGTGTCCTCTTTTCCCCATGAATCAGGGCAGAGACATAGAGTGCTGCTGCTGCAATCCCTGTAGGACCCCTACCGGATGTTAGCTCCGCTTTCTGAGCCCTCTCCAGAATTTCAATGGATTTTGACTGGCTTTCTGCGGTCAGTTTTAATGCAGAAGCAAAACGGGCGATGTAGTCTGCAGGATTGCTTGGGAGGATAGTGATACCTAATTCCCGTGTTACAAATCTGTAGGTTCTGCCAATTTCTTTCTTCTCAATGCCTGAGGCTTCAGACAACTCATCCAGTGTTCGAGGGACTTCGTGGCGTCTGCATGCTGCATACAATGCTCCTGCTACAACGCTCTCCATACTTCTTCCTCGAACAAGACCTCTCTGCACTGCAAGAGTATAAACCCTGGCGGATTCCTCTTCCACACTTTTAGGTAATTTTAGATAAGAAGAAACCCGCTTTAGCTCAGCCAGCGCAAGCTTGAGGTTGCGTTCGATTGCTGTGGAAATCCTGTATTGCCACTTGCGCAACCTAAAGAATTTATTCCTATCTTTTGAATCGAGCCTGTAGAGATCAACCTTCTGGCCAATATCTGTGCCTAGGCCCTGATCATATTGCGTATAACTTAAAGATGCCCCGGTCCTTCGTTTCCTGTCTGCCTGATCTGAATCAAATTCTCTCCATTCCTGCTCAAAATCAACAAGCTTGTCTTCCACCACAAGACCACAATCCTTGCAAATGACTTCACCTTTCTCTTTATTAAGGAAAAGGTTGATAGAATCGCATTCCGGACATTTTTTTACATAGTGCATAGTTACTCCCCCTTAAGAATATTTCCCAGGATTATTGTCGTATGAATTCCCCCCAAACTGCAGTATGGCATATGTGATTACATGCCAGTTACATTAAATTTATATAGTAGAAAAAAAAGATATTTATAAAGATTTGTATCCTACAGGATATACATCCCTATATCTGGTGTTTAAGCCTCCGGGGTAACATCCGGCATCCGTTTGTCCGGGGAGTACCTATAAAGGTTGAGGAACGATTTTATCTCGATGGAAAGGGCATTGACCTCTTCCACAAGACCCCCATCATATTTCAGGTTTTTGATACCGTAAATAAACTTAGAAAATAATGCCCTCAAAAAGAAGACATAGGCTTTCTGTATCCATTCATATTCATATTCTGTGGTTATAAATCCATGAAACATAAAATCAACCCTGCCCTGTTCCAGTCTATACTTATGGCCCTGCATGGAGATAGGGACCTCTTCCACGCCCTTCATCAGAACCTCAATATGCATGACATAGGAAACCTTCTCTGTTATCTTTTTCCGAGGTTCAATGATGAGAGTAAAATCTTTGTGATTCTCGCTCACTTTTTCCTCAACCTCATTTTCTGCAATAGAATATCCCTTATTTCGAAGCCAGGCATATACCAGGTTTAACAGTGCCTCTACTTCAAAGAGCCCCTTATAACTGAGTGATAATCCGTCAACAACAAATCTGCGTTCTTCAACCATGTTTTTTCCGCCTAATATTGTCCTATAACTGTCGACTGTGGAGCAAGATGCTCACCCATACGAGTATCAACGGTTCCCGTCATGCCTCCGGCCCTATATCTCGTCCTGTAAATGTTGAGGTAGCGTTTCATAATATCTCGGAGCTGATTGGCCTCATAAATAAGTCCCTGTCGGTATGTTTCACTATCCTGCGTGTAAACATACCTATCAAACAGAGCCCGCAGAAATACAAAATAGCTTTTGCGATCCCATTTCCCAAAATAATCAAAGATAAGAAACCCCGAAATATTAACGAAAATATCTCCTTTCTGCATGATACGCTTCTTCTTAGTCTGGGTGTCATAGACTTCCACGTCATTAATATTCCTAAAAAGGAGTTCTATTTTGAAAACGTATTTGGCATAATCACTTATCTTTCGCCAGGGTTCAAGCCATAACTCAATCTGTCTTCCTGATGGAAAACGTTGTTCATAATTGTGTTTTTCCCATTCATCATACCCCTTTTCCCTAATCCAACGGGAAACTTCATCAAAGAATTCAGTGAGAGGGAAGATGCCACTATAGCGTATCTCCTCATTATCAACAACAATGGTTCGTTCTCCCATAGTTCTCCTCTTTTTTACTACCAGATGTCGTCGCTCTGCTCAGTGTAAGCGCCCATATTCAGGAACTTCTTGATGACAAGACCAAGTTTGTATTGGATGTAGTGCATCTGGTCGGCATAAAGGTGATCTAATTCCTTTTTGAATAAATAGGTATCATGAAATTTCTGCAGTGCTTTGGCAAATGGCGATACCTCAAACCTACGAGAATAATCCGCTTCCACTTCACCTGTGATGATGATACGCATCCTCCCGCGAATCATCCTGCGTTTTTCCCCATTCTGTACAACCTCTACCTCGTTCACATGCCAGATCTTAAAGCGCACCCTCACAATGTATTTAAGATACATAGTATAACGCTTCCATCCATCCCATTCAATGGTAAGCTCCCGCCCCATAGATTCTTGTTTGTCCCTAAACAATGTTTCGTGGAATTCATAGCCGCGTTTGGCAAACCATTTCTGCGCCACTTTGTAAAGCATAGCAAGATCAAAGACCCCCTTAAATTTGATAATGTGATGGATACCGCTGGAATAGACTGCAGTCATGAGCATTCTTTGGTATTGTTGATTTATAAATCTTTTGGAATAATAAACTATATAAACAACAACACTCACAAACACGTCTAAAAAAGTAGGGGACTACATGAGGGGAAAGCAACTAGGGGCATTAATAGTGGTATTTTTGATAGTGTCAATGCCCTTTGTCTCTGCCGCACAAACCCGCATTCTTGCACTCGATGTAGCAGGCCAAGACGGTATTTTGGGCTACAAAAAAGTGCAGGACACCATGACTCTTGCTGCAATCCTCTCCAATGTAACTGATCCGGTAAACCTCCAGTATAGTGGTGAGCCGTTTACGTCATGCGACACAGTACAGGATCCTGCAAGTTCGTTTTTTGGAAAAGCACGATGCACCCTCACCTTTGATCAATCCTCCAGAGGATTTCGAGAAACATATCTTGTACGGCTCTTCAATATCTCCAATGAAACATCCGTAGAAACAAGTAGAAAGACTGCTGAGGCATATGTCGACAGTCAGGCACCGTTTGCTGTTGCGCTCTCTGCACAGATGGATACTGAAAACAACACACCCCTTATTGTGCTATCCTATAACGTCAAGGACAGTGCCTGTATTGCACCCTCCTGCACAGACAAGTGCAGCGGGATTGGAATGGTCTCTTTCTTTTTCAATGAAACGCTCCTTAAAGAGAGCACCATCAACTCATCATCTTGTATTTCTTCAGGAGAAGAAAGCATCGCTGCAACCCCTCTTGGAGACGGAAGCAAAGAAATATGTATGGTGGTGAAAGACAGGATGCAGCAGAACAGCTCTACATCCCTGCGTTGTGCACAAATAACCATTGACACTACGCCTCCAAAAGCAGATAGTGCTTCTCTGCAAATAGTGGATGCTTCTGCTTCCCCGGTACGCTATGTAGGTAGGAGGGGAGGACAAGCATCATTAATAGTGAATATCACCGAGGAGCATCGCCTGGAGAGTGCTGCTGTGAATATAAGTGGTACGCTGACATCACTTTCTTGTCGTTCTGCTGTTCCCATATATCTCTGCACTGCCAGTATCACCCTTCCCAACCAGACACTTTCCACGCTGACCGTTATTTCTGTGGATGCCGCAGGCAACAAAGGATTGGAGGAAATGCCGCTCACCATAACCCTTGATGATATCTCACCCACAATCAGCGAGACCACAACAACGCGAGGCAATGTTCTGGGCAAAGAAAACAACACCATCACTGTACAATTGGGAGAGGATGGCTCAGGGTTGTTCAAAAAAGAAGTGTTTATGGATATGAGCAGGGCAACAGACTCTGCTCAGGATACCGTTGTGCGCGCAACAAACTGTACGCTTGGTTGGAGTTGCACCTGGGAAAGTATTGAAGCAAATGCTGCAGAAGGAGCAAATATCACAGTGTCCATACATGGTGAGGATGACGTGGGAAACACATTTATAGCAAATGCAACATTGATTGTTGATACCATACCCCCTTCGGAGATTAATGTCACTATCCACTCACAAGGCCAGACTGATTTTAATAGGTCCCTTCTAGGCTCTGCTTTTTTCAGTGGGGAGACGCTCATTGCTGAAGCCTATGTCTTGGAGGGTGCAAGCGATAGTATGCAGGCATCCCTTAACTCTTCTTCGGTCAATGGAAGTATCATTGCAGGAGCCTGTAATTTCCTTGGAAACAAAACATTCAGCTGTATGTGGGATGCAATACCTATCCTTTCTGCCTACCAGCAACGCGCACCCCTTATCTTCACATTTACAGACGCTGCTGGAAACAGCCGCTCTGTTATCCAAGAGATTACCGTGCTTGAATCCCGAGGAGAAGAGATGGGAGGAAATCTTACTGTTCTTGTGGATGAGAATAATGTATTCCCAGAAGGAGGAATTTCTCGGTTCACCGCATCCCTTCTTCCCAACCCACCAGGCTACCGAATAGCCGTACCTTTTGCCATAGGATACACAGGCACACGTACTGCAGGGCTTGATATTCTCAGTGAATCCGTGGGCAAATGCAAGATAAATGTTACCGGACCTCTGAATGGAAGTATTGAATTTGGCACTTTGTTCCCTAATGGAACCCAACTCGCACTTGAGAAGACAAGCCTCGGAGAGATGAACCGGCTGGAACTCACGATGGCAACCCTTGATGGTGCGACAGCAGCCAAAATTGATAGCCTCGCCTTCCATTGCCCCCTTACTGCGTATGTCCGGACGCCAACAGCAGTATATCTGGAACCCAAACAGGCAATGATTGACTTTACTTTGCCCCTGAGGGACAGCGCCCTGAATCAGGACCCAAGCAAACAGCTCCTGGACAAAATCAAGAAGGCTCAAAAAGGAAGCCTTGTGGGAATGACATGGATAGGCACGATAGAAAAATGGCTTTCACGTCTTACAGCGATATGCGATTATTTCCAGAAATTCATCAGCCTGTGGCAGGTCTTTGGGATGCTTGAGGCAAGCGGTGCTGCGGTACAGAAAATAAGTCCTGCAGCAGGAAAAGTTCTGTTTAAGGTAGGATGCTTTGGTTACGAAGGGATGGGAAGCGTTATCGGTCCGTTGTGGTATGGTAGCAAAGGGATTGCCGGGAAGAAATTTGGGATATCTAATTGTAAGGAAGGTGGAATGGTTGATCATAAAATCACCAATGAACCTCTCACTTTTAAAGAAGCTGTCCAGTCCCAAAGCAAATTCAGTCTGCGCTGGGCCTGCGGCTGGACTACCTGCAAATATGCCTTTGACTGGTGGAGGCAGTATGAGAACCTGCCTTTCAACAACATCGATTGGAGTGCGCTGAGCGGTGAACCTACAACACAAGTCATTGATGGCAATATACAATCAAGACGTCAGGGCGGTGCCAACGCAGCATTCAGGAATCTGACTGGCCGTGACCTATTGACGCTAAAGGCGTCTTTTAATTGGAGGAACAGCATAGTGGTCAGTGTGGGCACTGCCTGCCTGCCTGGCGTGTTCTATAATCTCCAGAAATACAGGCAGATTGACTGCAGATACATTAACTGCTTAAGAAACTTGGGGAGCAGCGGTGCCGATATTTCTGTTTGCGAATCCGCACGGGCGCAGGC
Source organism: Candidatus Woesearchaeota archaeon (assembly GCA_016219795.1). Taxonomy (GTDB): domain Archaea; phylum Nanobdellota; class Nanobdellia; order Woesearchaeales; family JACRKL01; genus JACRKK01. The sequence goes on from JACRKK010000108.1 coordinate 13,968, forward strand.
GACATGCCTTGCCGTTACCGGTGAAGTGATTGAAGTCGTGGGCCCGCTTAACATCTTAAGATCCGTAAGCCAGCAGATACGGGATCTTGCCTACAACGCAATCCCTGCAGGACTCCATACTCTTTTTGCAGGGTATTGTGCAGGAGAGAAGAACCTAGGAACCGTGTTGGGATGCGACCTAGTCAGCATATTCTATACTGCGCTTGATGTTTTCAACAATTTTTCAAGCTACAAGCAATATGCCAACCCCACTTACTGGCAGCTGAACCTCAAAGTAGGGGATGATGAATGTAGCAAGGCACTTTGTAAAGAGTGGGATTACAAGGCAAACAAATGCAAAAAGAAGTGAGAATATGAATGGTGAGAGAATATGCTGAGGGTGCTTCTGGATACGAATATTTATGGACTTATTTCCATAGACATTGAGAGGAGGAAAATTATTGATGCATTATATCATCCTCTCGCCCCCCTAGTATATGGTATGCCACTCATACGTAAGGAACTTAGGGACACGACAAGAACACTTAAAATGGGTGGAATCAATATCCGAAATGATTTGCTCATTCTCTATGATGAAGTGACCAAAAAGCATGCACTTTCGATTCCAGAAGAAGCTGCTGCACTAGTTGAGAAATACTTTGCTGCATCCCAAGGGTTTGGGAATAGCTACGGATTTAAAGAGCTTGAAACAGATTTTATGATTGTAGCGTGCGCTGCCCTGCACGAACTGGATGTTGTTATCAGTCAGGATAAGCGAACGATGTGCTCAGATGCTTGCCTGAAAGCATATGCTTTGGTTCATTCCATTAAAGGATTGAAAAATCCGGAGTTTATCAACTATGACAGATTTAAAGAAAAACTTATTAAGTAGTCTTCAGAATGAATTCATACATTGCTCTGACATATTCAGGGTCTTTCATGTTCCTATCCATCCTGTCCATCAGTTCCTGCAGCTGTTTGCTTTGTTTCATAAGGGTAGCAATAATATGCAGGTTTATAAATCTTACTCCCCCGAGGCCACTAAATGAATCTCAAAGATATGCTGATTATTGCGATGATGGGCCTCTTAGTGGTAGCTGTGGGGGCCTTGTTGCAGAGCGGGTTCTGGAGTTCTAAGCAGGGCAGCCCGACGGGTTTTGTGGTAGGGGGGGATGCTTCTGGTGCAGCAGCTACTGTTTCTCTGAGGATGGGGGAATCACTATATGGATAACAAAGAGTTAGATTCCATTCTACAGGAAGGCGAAGGGTTTAAGATTGAGTTTAAAGAAGGCATCAGCAATTTAGATAAAGAGATGGTTGCTTTTGCAAATGCAGAGGGAGGGAGGATATTTCTTGGCGTGACTGATGCAGGCAAAGCGGTGGGGATAACCCCAACCAACGCCTTTACATCACAGATTCAAGATATAGCAAATAACTGCGATCCTTCGGTAACTATTTCCCTTAAAAAAGTGGATTGTATCTTAGTGGTTGAGGTAGAAGAAGGGAAACAAAAACCTTACCGGTGCTCCTCTGGATTTTATATGAGAGTTGGCCCTAATTCTCAGAAGATGAAAACTGGTGACATTAGGAATCTGATTTTTGCACAAGGTCAGATTAAATTTGATAATCAGCAAATGAATACCTTTGACTTTAAAGATTTTGACCAAGAAGCCTTTGTGGATTACCTTAAAAGAGCAGGCATACCCCCTGCCAAGGATAAGAAGAGTAGATTGTTTAATCTTGGCGTTTTTGATGGTATAACACTCAATAATACAGGTGTTTTATTTTTTTCTAAGAACCCCAAAAAGTATTTGATTAACGCCTATGTAACTTGTGCAAGGTACAAAGGAACTGATAAAGTTAATGTTATTGACCGAAAAGACATTGAAGCGAATGTAGTAAAGCAGTTGGAAGATTCCATAAAATTCATTGAGAGAAACACTACACTTTCCTATGAAATCAAAGGTCTTATAAGAAAAGAGATTCCGGAATACCCCCTTGAAGCTTTGAGAGAAGCTATCCTTAATGCTCTGATGCATAGGGATTATACTGAACGGGGAGCAAATGTCCAGATAGATATTTTTGATGACCGGATATCCATTACTAATATTGGGGGGCTTATTAAACCCCTAACCAAGGAAAGGCTTGGTGAGATAGCTGTGAGAAGGAACCCCCTTATTGCGGACCTTTTTTACAGAATAAATCTTGTGGAAAAGATGGGGACTGGCATTAAGCGGATGCAGGAAGAGTGCATTAAACAGGGGAATATTACACTGGAGATTAAAACGAATGGATACTTTATTGCAACGTTCCGGAGAACTGCCCCAGTAACTGCCTCTGTAAATGCCCCTCTAAAAGTATCAGCATTGCAAACAGAAATCTTAAAGAAGGTTGTCACTAATAATTCTATGACCTATACACAATTAGCAGACATTTTAAAACGGGATAAGGCAACAATCCGTAGGAACATCCAGAAATTAAAAGAGTTAGGTATCATGAAGAGAATTGGGTCCGACAAAGGTGGCCACTGGGAGGTTTTGCTCAAATGAATTTCAAAGATATGCTAATCATTGCAGTAATGGGTTTGGTAGTAGTAGCTGTAGGTGGTGTGCTGCAGGGTGGGTTCTGGAGTTCTGCATTTGGAGAAAAAGGAGTTTGGAGTTCCGGGAATGCTGTATCAAGCCCGACGGGTCTTGTGGTAGGGGGGGATGCTTCTGGAGCAGCGGTGACTGCTCCGTTGAGGATAGGAGTGAAACCATGAAACGCCTGCTTTTAGATTCTTCAGTGTATGGTGAATTAATTTTGGATGAAAAAACGCTAGGCCTTCTTATCACTCTGTATGCTAAACATGAAGTGGTACTTTATGGAAATAATGTAATTAGGCAGGAACTGAAAGATACCCCTAAAAAAGTAAAGCAGGACAACAAAAGCAAGAAAATGCTGCTTTTGCAGCTGTATGACTCTTTCATTCGCAAACAAAACCACAATATTCCCCTTGGGCATCTTGCAGAAGTTCTTGCGCAGGAATATTTTAAGGTGTATAAGTTGGAAGCAGGATCACTTTCATTTGAGGAGCTTGTGCATGATTTCCTTATTGTTGCATCAGCAAGCCTCAAAGAACTGGACATCGTTGTTTCCCATGATGAAAAATCCCTGCTTTCACCACCAAGCCTTGCAGCCTATAAACAAGTGAATCAATGTAACGGCCTGAGAAATCCGCAGTTTTATAAGTATAATGCTTTCAAGAAGGTTTTAAATTTTGTAAACCTTCCGGTGTGAGGCGATGTTGATGAATTCCTTCATTGCACTGACAAATTCAGGGTCTTTGTTTGCTGCCCTGATTTTAGTCAAGAGTTGTTTCCATGATGCTGTTGTCGTCATACCCTTTAAGGGGAACAGCCAACTATTTAAATCTTACTCCCCTGGAGGCCACTAAATGAATTTCAAAGATATGCTGATTATTGCAGTAATGGGTTTGGTAGTGGTAGCTGTAGGTGGTGTGCTGCAGGGCGGAGTTTGGAGTTCCGGGAATGCTGTATCAAGCCCGACGGGTCTTGTGGTAGTGGGGGATGCTTCTGGAGCAGCGGTGACTGCGACAGCCCCTTCTTTTGGTGCGATAAGTATAGAGGTAAAGAAAGGGGATAAACTAGCCAACGGAGCAACAATTAAGTGTGGTAATTGCGGACCTAATTCAATAGCCATTACCGCAAGCACAAATGAAATGGGTGTTGCCACCATGTCAACAGTCAGGGTAGGAAAACACAGCTTAACCGTTATTCTTTCAGATAGCGATGGTTCCAACACAAAAACGCAGGATGTAACAGTAGAAACAGATAATCTTGCTCAAATTACTGTCACTTTCTCAGGAACAGAAGTACCTGCCCGGAAAGATACGGGAATCAAACTTGCGATAGAAGGTGCACCCACAGATTCTGCAGAGAGAGGAAGCCAAATCACGCTGAAAGCACTAGGTGGTAAATCTCCTTATCTTTGGAGTGTTGAACCAGCAAGTGCACTTTCAGGTGATTCTAATAAAAACACAGTAACCATAACCATTCCAGATACAGGTACAGAAATAAAAGTAAGCCTCTTTGACTCAAGCGATACTCACAGGAGCACCCCCGTCACCGCAACCATCCTTATCAACCAAGTATCCGAGCCAAAAATATGTATGAAGGACGGTGACTGTAAAAACAAAGCACCGGGAGATAAAGCAGGCGATACCAAATGCACCCCTACAGATGGAACGCCAGATTCAGGATTTAATTATTGCGTTCTCCAGATGTCAAATAGTGCTTTAACCTGCGTAGAAAAGTGTTCAGCAGCCCCGCCAGGCAAAGGGCCAACCAATGGTGATTATGATTTAGATGGCGTACCTAACGGCAAAGACAGATGCCCCGACACTCCTAATGGAACAGCAAAAAAAGATGTAGATGCAGACGGCTGTACAATTGCCCAGAAAGAAAACCAGATTATATGCAGAAAAGGACAATATGAAAATAAAGACGTCTGCCAATACCCCATCTGCTTCGACCAGTTGTGCGGTTCTGACCCCAATTATAAGTGCCCAAAAAATGGCGGCACCTGCACCAACGCAGCCCAAAATTGCAATGGCCTTCTGGGTAATCTCGGCTGCCTAGCCACAGATGTCTGCACCAAACAGGGAGGTGCAGATTACAACACCCTCCCAAGTGGAGGCAAAGTCACCGGCTGCACCGCACCTGCGGTATGCTGTGTGCCTTCGCGAACAGGCGATGACGCCATAAAAACTCTCGGCTCCTGCGCCGAGCAATGCTACAATTACGGCAAAGGAAAGAACCCAGAGACCAGTGGAATCCTCTGCGACTGCCCGGCAAACTGCAAACTTCCAGACGTCCGCGTCAATGGCATGGACTGCTCAGGCAACGAGCGGCAGCAAGACCAGACGGGCTGCAGCTTAAATAAAGACGGCTTCTGCCCGCCGGAATGCCAGGCCCTTCCCTTCCTCGACAGAGACTGCTGGTCTGACCGAAACGCAGGAGACATCATTGGCGGCTTAATCATGCGCGGTCTCATCAACAACGCAGAATTTAGGAAATTCATGGAACAGGTAGACAAATTAACAGGCTACATCGATCCAAGCTACTGGCAGCAATCCATGTGCCATCCTGCCAACAAAGGTGCACCTGTCGGCTCTGTCCCTACAACCACAGGCCTTGCCGGATGGATGGCAGCTGAAAAAGCACGCTACAACGAGACCCACTATATCTACAACATCTACTGGCAGCTGGGTGGTATAGATGAAATCGTTCGCTACAAAGTCAAGATGAAGGCAAAAAACGGGGCCCTCACTCAAGAACTACCCAGAAACCCAAACAAATACTACCTGCTCAATAGGGGCAGTTCGCATGTGACAGCAAAAACCGCATCGGTCCTTATCAGCACCGTCGACTACAGCGAGATTTGTTTAGACATTGACGGCTGCGAAGAATTCCCCTTTAACGGCCCAAATGGTCTTGACCTCACCGACAGAGGAAACTACGACAAAAGTAAATGCAACAAATGGGGCAGCAAATTCCCAGTCAACACCCTGCCTAGCGTCGCATCCAAAGACATGTGGTGCAACAAAGTGAGTGCTGCTGGTGGCGTTTATGCAATATCCAAAGAAAACGCACCGCCACCTCCTTCCAACGACAACAGATCATTGGCTGCTTCAGAACAGACCCAAGACAGCATCTACTGCCAGCCCCAAGAGGTATGCTAAGATGAAAAAAGCGCAAGTCACCTTATTTATCATCATTGCTATCGTTGTCCTTCTTTTGGGAGGGATAGGTTATTATGTCCTCACTCACCAAAAACAGGACGCTCCACCTGCAGAACAACAGCAAAACGTAGTCTACA
>JACRKK010000109.1 GCA_016219795.1 Candidatus Woesearchaeota archaeon
AAATTGATTGAAACTCATAAGAATCACCTCTTATTATCAATTCTTCGACGATAAACAACTATTTATACCTTTCGCTATTGACGAGAAAATAACATTAAAAAAGAAGAACTGAGGGGTTATTCAAAACTCTCTATAATAATTCCCCTTGCAAACCCAACCTTCGTTGCATGTGGGGGAAGGAGGAGCGGGTATTGATGCTGGCGCAGGCAGCCATGAACGCCTGTCCTGCAGTACCTGTATTTCCTGCAACTACAAATCCTAAGATAAACCCGATAATAACACTTAGGAGAACAAATATCCACTGCTCTTTTGGCCTAGAGTTAGTCATAGTCATTTTTTATCACCTACGGCCTGTTCGTTGACACGTCCCGTATTTCGAGCGGCGTCGATATGGCCTGTTGGTATCTATATTCTAGTTCTATCTCAAAGAGGTCTTCGAAGATGGTTTCCTGATCATGCACGTCAAGGATGCAGGTGACTGGTGCTTCCTGGGGCGTTCCGGAGGAATCGTCCCATAGGGTTACAAATCCTTCAGACTGGTCAGGGGATGGATTCTGAAGTCCCTGACATCTTGGTTTTCTTCCATTGATGTCTGAGGTTACTTTGACATAGATTTTGTTCCGTTCAGTATTCGTAATCACATCATTGCATTCTGTTGTGTCTTTGCTGAAAATTTTATCTAATCTCTCACCTATATGTTTTATGTTGAATTTAAGCTGGATTTTGTCAGTACCCATGGGATACTCTTCAAGCTTGACAACCTGCACAGGCCCGGCAGAATTGAAAATCTTTTTCTCTTCATTGACTTTGCACACCCGCACATCATCAAGATTGTCTAACAGGTCACGTTTGATGCAGATGTTGCCTGTGGCATAGGTTTTGTAGACATAACAGTAGTTTGCCCTGATGGTGAAGCCGGTGTTTCCTTTGAGGTCCGGCTTGTAGTTAAGCCCCAAGAAATTGACATAGTCCTCATCTCCTGGCAACCGATTTCCATCAAAATTCTTCTTGGCGCCGCGCAGGTCGCGTGAGATATATTGTTTTAAATTAGCTGTTGTCGTGCTGAAGTCAGTAGGATTGATGCCTATGATCTGGACATAAGACTTTGTGTGATCCATTGAGGCTTCTCCTGTATTAATGATTCTGACACCCACACCAAATTCGAAGCCGGAGGCGTCAAAGACGTATTGCGGTGGCATGCCACCTATGAAAGAGAGACTGGTTGCGCTGGGACCGCCAAGAAACGGGCTGTTGAGGGGGCCTGTTGTTCCCGGAGGATTGTCGACGCCTTTGTTGTCTTTGGGATCGGTAGTTGGTTGGCCAGAACATCCAGCAATAACAACTACAACCAGAAGGATACAGACGAACAGCAGCTTTTTCATGCACATCAACCTCTTTTGGGTATATCGACAAATAGGATGATCTTTTCACAGCAGATTTCCTATATAAATGTTTTTGTTTGGGTTCTGACAGTTTTTTGTCCCAAAAAACCGCAATATTTATATATTAGCACTTATAAGTAGTGACTTTATGGCAGTACATGCAGGGGTTGATGCTGGACGCGCAGTCGAAGCTGCGAAGGGTACACTGGAAAAAATAGTTGAAGGTTTTAATAATTGGAGAAAGAATTCGTGGGTTGTTGATATTGCTGAAGCAGGAGCAGTAATGGCAGCAGGTGTTGCAGCAACCTATCTTGCACCCACCTTTGGTATATACAATCCTGCAGTTCTTGCAGACCCCTATTTTGTGGGGAGTGCAGCATTATTCTGGGGCGGTATCGGAGGCATTCTTGCATCCGAGCACAAAGGAAATCTGATGGGTTTGGCGATGGCAGCTCTTGGTGGCGTTTATTACCTTCCTACTATTGCAACAGCAGCATATTCTGGTTTGGTGCATTACTTAGCTGCTGGTGGTGCAGCAGTTTCTACTGTTATGTATAACACAGGCGCAGCCGTGGCAGGCGCAGCAGGTGGCGTTGGTCCGCTTGCCGTTGCTATCGGTGCTGCGGTACTTACCTATAAAGTAGGCATGGAATTATATACCTGGGCAAAGAACGGTTTCAAGCACGCCCCCAAACCCACAGCAGAATCAACCCCCCATCTCGCATAAGGTGAACACATATGAGCGACGCACACGATCACGGCAAGGAACACATGGAGGAGCATAAGAAGGAAAGCGGTCTTGAGAGTATTGTCAAGCCAGCTAAATTTGGTCTTCTTGCCAGTGCTGGGACAGCAGTGGCTGCAGGTATTACTGGTCTTGTGAATCCTGCTTATTTGCTGTATCTTCCTAATTTTGTGAATGGCGCATTAACTTATGCCGGTGCACGAGGGCTTGTTTCCGATAATAATGCTGTTAAGGTTGCGGGTCTTGGAATTCTTGGCTTTTTTGGTGCTTATTACACTGCAGCAGTTGCTGCTGCATCTAACTATGCGCCACTTGCTGCAGCTGCTACGACGGTAAGTAGCACATTGTATGGTGGTGTTACTGCAGTTTCCGGTGCTGCATCTTATGCGCTGGGTGCTTTGGCGGCAACAGGGCCGCTTGGTATCGCGATTCTTGGAGGTCTTGGCATCTGGGGACTGTATAAGATGTTGAAGGGTGCCGGTTGCGCACCTAAGGAAGCTCATGTTGAAGGTGCTCACAAATGACCGGAGGACTTGAATTTATCGTAGCACCTATCGTCGCTGGTGTTACTGGGATAAGGGCAGCGGTTACACCAAATCCGTATGAACGTGCGTTGCTTGCCGGTCCTGCGATTGCCAGCACAGCTATCTATGCTAACGCTGCAAGCCAGGGGATGTTACCTGGTTTAGGATATTCTCTTCTTAATGGAATCGGCACCGGGCTGACAACCGCAGCCACTTATACTTATGAGATGATGATGACTGCGATGGGTGCCATACCTGCAGCAACAGGACTTGCTCCTGTGGTTGTGGGTTCTGTTGGATTGGGTTTGGCAGCATTAATCTATTATGGTGGCAGGCAGTTGCTGCATGGAATGAACGGGCTGTATACTGCAATGTTCCATAGGCCAGCACAGCCAAACGCACCTGCGAATCCGCCGCCTGCAAACCCTCCCGCACATCCACCAGCTCATCCGTAGTTAGGTGACACTACGATGAATTCTATAGAACCATTGATTGCAAAAATACATGCACTGGATGTCCTCCCCACACAAAAAGAATGCTTAGAGGTAAGGGCGTATTTCGAATCACACAAAAAAGGAGGGTGGTGTGATTTTGGCAGAGATAACGGGATTTATCTTATGGTGCATAGGGAACTGGTTGATGGATTATTTGATTATATTCAAAGTTTACGGGCCGAGGGTCCATTTGTTGAAATCTGCGCAGGAAGGGGAAAACTTTCTTATTGGCTTTCGCAAAGAGGCCTCCCTATTGTTGCTGTAGATAATTATAGTTGGGATAACGTGCCCCGGGAGAGCCATGTTGTAGAAGCGTCTCATCAGGAGGCACTTAATAGGTATAATCCGGAGTTAGTAGTAGCGTGCTTTCCATATGATATTCCTATACCTATTGATGTGGTAACGCACCCAAGCGTTAGGCATTTTATCCATCTCGGAAATGCAGGCATGAATGAACGATGGAAAAGCTATATTGAAGAGGAGGCACACATTGTTACGAAAGATCTTGATGGTGTTGTGGATACGTATCCTACTTTTGATGATTGGGGTTCTGCAGTACGGGCAAGCAATAAACATTATTATATCAGCAGATAATTTATACCATGTGGTATATATACCTTTTTGGTAACTTTCTCTCAATTAAGATCCACTGGATTATTTTATCTGGTATATATGCCAACTGGGCTATATTTTTTCACTGAGAACAAACAATAACATTTATATAATAATATTTGTTTTTGTATATATACCAATTGGTAAAAGAGGCCTCCAGGTAATGCAATGGCACATCAAAAGAGGTTATAGCGACAGCTTGCAAGGGAGTCTGCAGTCCCTAAAAAGAGGAGTCGCGCAGCACATTGCATTGCTTGGTCCTTCTGGCCGTGGGAAAAGAACACTTCTTCTTGAACACCTTGCCTCTGCACGACAACAGGGATTTCTTTCCGCTTTTCTTAACCTCGAGAAAACGTCTTTAACCCCTGAAGAATTTGCTGTAGCCTTTGTCAGCAGGGTTGCGTCTGCCCTCGGCAAACAGGGCGAGGGCATGGATTTCTTGCTGTCGCTTACACTTCCCCTAGAATCCGCAAGCGTTGTGCGTCAATTGCACAACGAGCTTCTGAAAATCAAACCAGGTCAGGAACAGCTTTTAGAACTTGCGTTTTCGTTTCCTCATATTCTTGCACGGGAATTGCAAAAGCAGTTGGTCATTGGCATGCAGGAATTCTATGCCTTGCTTTCTCTTAACAATTTTTCCCAGATTAAGGATGTCATGACGCTTTTTCATGCAGCAAAATCAGAACATGTTTCCTACGTTGTCACTACCCGTTATCTTGCTGCGATGGAACCCTACCTTCCCGGATTCCACGCTCTTTCCATAACGCCCTTCAATCCCAAAGAAGTACGGGAAGTTGCCGAACACATTCTTGGCAAAAAAGATATTGATTATGACCTGTTGTATGTTCTGACACAAGGTCATCCTTCATATGTAGTTGCGTTGTGCCAGCGTTTGTTGGCTGAGCCAGATGTCAAACGGGCATTTATTCTTGAGACGCTAGATGCATCAGGCATGATCTATCAGCATTGTCGCTGGGCGCTTTTGGACAAGCTGTCTCAGGCGCGCGGCGAGACATTGCTGAAAAGTGCTCTTCTTGTCCTTGCAAAGCACAAACACTTACGGCTCACCGAGACTGCCAGGTTTATCTATCGTTCAGCACCCGTAACTAAGAGCTTGCTTGAGCGGCTCATGGCTGTTGACCTTATTATCAAAAAAGAGGGATCATTCAGTCTTTCGGATTCAGTTCTTTCCTACTTCATCACCAAGACATCTTCCGGATTCGATGGGGAATTGTCTGAGCAGCAGATTGCTCAACTCATGACTGAGGTGCTCCCATGAGCAGCTCTGCCAAGATGCGGGTGTTTGGATTGTTGGTGATTGCATCTCTTTTCATACCTGCAGCTTTTGCGCTGACGGTTGGCGGCATGACGTTTTCTGAAATACAACTGCAGTATTTCACCTTACCGCGCATTGTCAACTATCTCATCTTTGGTGTTGTGATATTCATTGGTGCAATGCTATGGCCTGCAACCAAGGACTGGGTGAATGCCAACAACAAAGCGATGTTCGGCACAGCCATTGTCATTATCTTGTTGCTTGCCGGCTTTGCCACCACCAGCATCATCACCGACCCGACGCATTATGTCTGGCAGGAATCGTGGTATATTAAGAGTAAGATGGTGCTTGTGGGTGACAAGAATTGTGTTTATGATATCAATAAGGAGCTGGTTGATACTACACAGGAGACCACAGACTATTACTCTACTGATAGCAGCATACTACGATCTGAATGGAAAGTGGGCGGAAAGAATCTGAACCCCTTGCTCCTGGTCATGGACAGCAACCAGGAAAAAGCAACTAAATACCAGAAGCGGCTCACTGATTTGCGCAAAGAATTATCTGTGACGACGGATTACTGTTATACGCAGGACAGTGTCAGGACTGGCGGATATATTACACCCACCACTGTTTCGAATGAACAGATTGCCGGCTGGGGTATCTTGCGCGGAACAAGGCTGTTTGTGCTGATAGGTACTTTCATCCTCTTGAGTCTGGCACTTCGCCTACTTGCACCGGATCTTGACGAGAACACTAATACGACAGAAAGCAAATATTTCAAGGCACGTTATATCCTGTCTGGTCTGCTTGCCATGCAGATTGCCAACAGCGGCACCACCAAGGGTCAGTTCCTGCAGATTGCCTACTGGGCGTTCCTGCTTTTGTTGTTTAAGATGTTCAAGTATGGTAAGGAAATGGTGTCCAAGGGCGAAGGAGAGCATAAGAAGGGCAATATGTTCCCACTTGCCTTGTCGTACGGCATTGTGAACACCGTTGCTAACATGCTCTATGCGCACTATGGCGTCGGGTTAAGATTTATTATCCCCTTTGGTACATTGGGGATGGCGCCTGCACGACCAGATGAGTTCCTTGCAAACTTCATGACGGGGTTGATTGTTGGGTTTGCGTGGGATATTATTGCGAAAGTTACCAATCTCCACGACCTTTCTAAAGCCAAAGGCATTCTTGGCAAGTGGTGGAAGAACCACAAGAAGGAAGCGGAAAAGATTAGCGATAAATATGATAAGCTTGAGAAGTTGAAAGAAGGTTTTAACAAGCTGCCAAAGACCTGGACAAAATTGAAAGAATATTATCATGAAGCAGAGGAACTTATCCATCATTTCGATGGAACAGACAAACAGAAAGAGGAGATCCACAAACTATTTGTAGAAATAGAAGAATTAGAGCACAAGCTGGAGCAGTACTTGGAAAAAGCGCTAGGATATATGGGTGCTGAGCCAGAAGAAGAAGAAGAGCCGCACGAGCAGGAAAACCCGGCGCCAGAACAGCCAGCGCATGATGAGCCAGAAGAACACAACCACTAATGAGGAATATATATGACACCACCACCAGGACCTAATCCACCGGACCCCGCAGACCAGACTGCTAGAGAGGAATATGAGCAGGATGTTTTGAGGTACAATGCAGAGCAGGATGACAAGAAGCGGGAGAAAGAGACGCTGGAGAAAGAGAAAGATTATTTGATTAAGGTTGGAAGGGTATTTGCATCAGAGGGAATGGAGCGAAAAAGCCCGGAAACTATCTATAATATTCTGAAAAACGCAGTCATTCCAGAACTTAAGAAGCTCAGAAGCGTGGAACTTGCCAAGAAAATTGAGAAAATTCTGAAGGAGAAGGCGTTTACTGAATATGGCAAAACAGCATTAAAACCTATTGAAAAAGTTATAGAAGAACTAAGAGATAACATAAAAGTCCTCAAAAGAGTCGAAATCCAAATTAATTTTATCCAAAATTCTGATCCGGATCTTTTCAAGAGGCATAAAGTGTTCAAGGAGATTGATGAAAAATATATATCTAAGGAGCTACCGCAAAGGTATAGTACATTAATTGCATTAAGAGCTCGTATAGAAGGAGATAACACTCATGGTTTTCAGGATAGTCTTCTTGGGGTCCTTAAGAATTCGGTTCGCCTCTATGCTGAAAAATGCAAAGAAATAGAGCAACATAAAGGAGAAAATGCAAAGTTATCTGTGATTTATGAGGTACAGGGAATTCTTGGGAGCATTGTTGACCAGACCAATCAACAAGTTAGTCAAATCTACCGAGAATTAAGAGATGTTAAAGAGAGCGAAACAGGCGTAGCACTATCAAAATCAGACCTTGTAAAAAAAATTAAAAATTATAATGAAGTCCTTCAAAAATTGCTGGATGCTCTGGCGATTGTAAGAAAAGGTGAAAAAGAGGCAAGCTGGAAAAGTTTTATGGATTTCTACAAAAATCTGGCATCATTCACTGATTTTCTTGAAGAAAAAGGGTATGGGACTTTCAGTAGACCATTCAGAGAACTTAAGAGTCAAAAGATTCAATTCCCAGAGCTATTTGATAAGGCACTAATCCATATTATAGAACATATTACTGCTCCTTCATTTATGGACAGGCTGTTTGAATCAGAGGTTGTTGTGATTGTAGGGACTTTAGATCAGCGTATAGCTGCTATTGAAACTGAGGCTAAGACCTTGGTTTCAGATCTCAACACCTTCCTCGAAGAATCCATCAAAGAGATTGTTGAGGTACGCACCGAAATTCTCACGGAAATAAAAACAAGGATAGAAGCTATTGATAAACGACTGAAGGAACTTGAGACTGAGCTTACGGAAGTAGAAAAAGCGTTCTCCAAAGTCATTGATGGGTTTGAAGATTTGGGCAAGGATATCAAGGACATTGAAAAGATACTCAAGGGCATGCAGAACAATGCAAAAGTGCGAAGGGAAACAATTGTTAGTTATCGCGGTCATATTGACAGCCCGACGTTTGAGTGGTATAACAAAGTCTTAGTGGAATCCCTTAGAGAACGGGTGGAGCAATTGAAAGAAAACATTGAAGGAGAAGCGGCAATCCAGAAAAAACTGATGGACAAAGTGCGAAAACTGTCTATCAAGAAACTGGAACTTGACTTCTGGAGCAGGGTTGTCAATAAGAAAAAATGGAGGAAACGCTTCCCCATACGGACAGTGCGTGGTATGAAGTCGCGGTGGTTTGGGTGGGGAGAACAGCCGCCGGGGCCAAATCCGTAGCTCTTCTCGGCGCTGGGGATTGTGCCGTGAATTCATTTGTTTATCCACCACAAACCATATAAATAAGTGCGACTTAGTTAAAATAAGGTGAACTAATCGATGGTACAGGCACTCATCCAGCTTGATGATGGAACAAACAGGGTACTTAACGTAGTTAAGGCAAAACATGCTCTTCGGGATAAAAGTGAAGCCATCCGTTTTGTGGTACAGCAATATATAGAACAAGAAAAGGAACCAGAGCTTCGTCCGGAATTCATTGCTAAAATAAGGGAGATTGAACAACAGAAAAGCATCCGCGTTGATGATTTTGCAGCAAGATATGGGTTAAAAGACAATGTACGCACTTAACATCAAACAAAAAGCAGATAAGATATTCTCCAAACTTGCAAAAAAGAACCCGAAACAATTGCGGTTCATTCAGAAAAAACTCCAGGAAATCCAAACAAACCCAGAACATGAACACAAATTTCTCCATTCTCCTCTTCAAAATTTTAACAGAATCCATATCGACAAACATTTTGTTCTGATATTCAAAATAGACCATAATCAGGAAACTGTGGATGTGTACTACTACGATCACCATGATAATGTCTATTTATGGAGGCCAAATCCATAGTCTTCTCGGCACTTGGGATTGTGCCGTAAACCCCTAACATCTCCTTTATAAAAGCTACCAGTATACTGGAAACCGTTATAAACATGCAACTCTTCCAAATTTAAAGGGATCACTAAACGAATGCTGGTAACTCCCCATACAAACACGACTGAAAACGGACTCGTTATCGTTTCATTAAGCCATTTTCTTGAATTATAGTAAATCACAATAATTTTGGAACTTTTTAGTTGTGATTTACTATTCTAGCAAATCTCCCACTGTTCCATTATTAAGGAGATTTGCTATTATAGCCCAAGCAGCCATTTCCAGAGGGGTACAAAAGAAATGCCTTGCTCTTCTTTGGCAAGATCTTTTGTCAAAAGCAAAAGTTTTTGCGTTTTAGGAAACGCCAATTTAAAAGCAAGCAATCCTTGTACTTCACGTTCTGGTATGGTATCGCTACTGCAGACATTGAGTGCAACCAGCCCCTCTTTTTGAGAATAAACAAAATCCACCTCTTGTTTTCCTTTCCAATAAAAGGGTTCCACTTCTCTGCGTATCAGCTCCAAAAACACCAGATTTTCCACCAATCTTCCCGTATCCTCTGAAAACCGGAAAGAAACAACATTCCTCAGGCCGTTATCTATACAATAAACCTTCCTTGGATTTTTCTGTTGCTGCTGCATCGAATAGCTAAACAAATGGCACTGGAACACAATATTTGCTTCCTCTAAATAGGAAAGATACTCTAAAACAGTATCCTTGCTGACAGGAAATTGCTCATGTATGGAATGGTAATAAGTATTGCCACTAAACCTATTTCCTATGTTGGTCAGCAGGTATCTCGCAAGCGCCTTTAGTAACTGGCCATTCCTGACGGAAAACCGCTCCGTCACGTCTTTGTACATCATAACGTCAAAATACTCTCTCAGCGTTTTTTGTTGCAAAGGGCCAAAGTCAAGTACCACCTCAGGAAAACCGCCGTGGTCAATATAGTCTTCCAGCAGATTTTTAACATCAAAGCGTTGTTTTGTAAAGGCAACATCATCTTTAAGATTTATGCCCTTAAACTGCAAAAGTTCTCTAAAACTGAGAGGAAAAAGAGTATAGGTAAGCGTTCTCCCACGCAGGCTTGTTGCAATCTCCCGGCTTAACAATTTAGAGCTCGAGCCAGTCACAAAAAGACGTATCCTTCCGGTATCCTGCAGCCGTCGTACAAAAGCCTCCCAAGAGAGGATATTTTGTATCTCATCTAAGAAAAAAAAGAGTTCTGCTTCCTTGTGCTGTGGATACAACTCATAATATGCTTCCACAAGCTCATTCATATCTTCAATTCCAAGAGGTAAAAGCCTGTCATCTTCAAAATCGATATACACTATTCTTTCCTGAGGAACCGTTTCCTTCAACGCACCAATTAACTGATAAAAATAAAACGTTTTGCCGGATCGCCTGCTGCCACATAACGTAATCACTTTTTTTGAGGTAGAGGGAACGGAAAGCTCTCTCTTAAAAACTAGGGGTAACTTTTTTTCATGGAATTCTTTAATCAGAAATTTGAAAACGTCTCGTTTTGACATATCCCCCTTAAAACGGAGACTAATATATAAAGGTTTCCTTTTATGGAAGGACACAATAACCAAATAGTTTCCTTCTATAAGCGGACACAACTACCATGTGTTCAGAAAGTTTCACCCTCTAACGGTAAACTTTCCATTAAAATCAAAGGCACCACACCACAACATATTTAAATATTAGGATATTCTAATATGTAATTATGAACGAACTATACCAAATCCATGCTGAAATGTGCAAGGTATTCTCAAACCCGACACGATTGGAATTATTGGATCTTCTGAGAGATAAAGAAATGTCCGTAACAGAGCTTATTGAAAAAACAACATTGAGCCAGGCTAATATTTCTCAGCATCTATCCATCATGAAATCAAAAGGGATTGTTATCTCGGACAGAAAAGGAAAAAACATCTATTACCGACTTACGAATCCAAAGATCATTAAAGCGTTCGATATAATAAAAGAAATCTTGACTGAAAAGTTAAAGCAGGGTGGAAAAATTGTTGAGAAGTTATGAGGTGAAATCATGAAACAGATGATAATTGCTATGGCCGTTTTTTTGTTTCTGAGTCTAAACTTAGTTAATGCCATCACCATTCAAGAAATTAATGAAGCCAAAACTATTATTGATTTAAAGGCAGATTGTAAGAGTTTGTCAAACCCCCAGTTAGAAATACTCGGGGAATATTATATGGAGCAAATGCATCCGGGAGAATCTCATGAGCTCATGCACAAAATGATGGGATTGAAAGAAGGTTCGAAAGCAGAAGAACAATTTCATATCAATATGGCAAGAACCATATATTGTGGCAAGTCTGGCGGAATGATGTGTTCTGGTGGCATGATGGGTGTAGGGGGGATAAATATGATGGGTGGCTCTTTTGGTGGGTGTTCATGGTGGTTATTGAGCATTATTGAACTGCTGTTTTGGATTGCTTTAGTTTTGTTAATAATATGGCTCTACAAAAAAATTGCCGGACAAAAAACAGACGCAGGATCTGCTTTGGAGATATTGAAAAAAAGACTTGCCAAAGGAGAAATAACAAAAAAAGAATTTGAAGAGAGAAAGAAAGATTTCAGATGAGAATTTATGGAGGTAAGCATATGATGTGCCATATCATGAACCATGCATCGGACTCCGAACATGTCCACACCCCTACTGAGTCCGCTCTTGAGATACTGAAGAAGCGGTATGCTCGGGGCGAGATAAACAAGCAGGAATTCGAGGAAATGAAAAAGGAACTGGAAAAATGAAACGAATATGATCGTTGGGGAGTAATACTTATGGAAGAAAACAAAACTATTTGGATCTGGGCCTTTGCAGTTGTAGCATTGCTTCTTCTATTCAGCAGTTTTGGAATGGGGGGCTTTGGCATGATGGGTTTTGGAATAGGATTTGGATTGCTCCTGATGCTGCTTTTTTTGGGTGCTATCATCTGGATCATAGTCACCTTAATCAATACGAACCAATCCAATCAAAATAAGCTAAATTCACTAACAATCCTAAAGAGAAGGTATGCCTCTGGAGAAATTACAAAGAAACAGTATGAAGATATGAAAAAAGAGATCGGTGCGTAACATGGATTCAATGCATGATACACCGTTAGATAAAATTTCACATGAAGAGCTAAAACAACTTGTTGGGCAAAAATACGGCAAAGTTGCCACCTGCCCTCTTGACCAGCATGGCTTTCCAACAGGCAGACCATTTGCTTTAGCTGTTGGCTATCCAAAAGGAAAACTAGATACCTTGCCCGATTCTTTAGTTGAATCTTTTGCAGGAGTAAACTATCCTCTTTCGTTTCAGGAGATGAAACCAGGTAATGTAGTTCTTGATATAGGTTGCGGTGCTGGAATGGACTTGTATTTTGCCTCTCAGAAAGTTGGAGAACATGGCAAAGTTTACGGAGTGGATATTTCAGAAGAGATGGTTAAGAAAGCAAGAAACAATATGCAAAATCTGAACCTGACCAATGTTGAAGTAAAATTAGCCCATTCAGATAGTTTACCTTTAGATGATGGTTTTGTTGATGTTATTACAAGTAATGGAATTTATAATCTTTCGCCAGATAAGAAAGCTGTCCTTAAAGAAGCATACAGGGTTCTAAAGTCTAAGGGGGTAATCTGTTTTTCTGAAATTGTGCTGAAGCAGGAATTAGAACAAGAAATTAGAAAAAGTGTTAAAGATTGGTTTAGGTGTATAGGTGGTGCATTGACTCAAGATAAATTCGTTGCCCTTATGGAAGATGTTGGTTTTGAAAATGTAAAAGTATTGTCAACGTGCAGAAATGCACGATGTGGTCATGAGTATGCCGTAGTGGCAATTATTAAAGCGCATAAAAGGTGAAACCATGAAAACAGAAGATTTTGCATACGTTGTTGAAACAGATAAGTGTTTTGATGATGCGGTTGTTTCCGTTTTGAAAGCTGTAGAGCAAAAAGGCTGGGCATTATTTCAGGTATACGATGTAAAGGAACGGCTGGCAGCCAAGGGGTTCAGCCAAAAGCCATTAAAGATAATTGAAATCTGTTCAGGCAAATACGCAAATCAGTTCCTCGGCAAAAACAGACTAATCTCTCTGTGCATGCCCTGTAAAATCAATGTTCTGGAGGAAAACGGGAAAGTGAAGATTGCTGGAATGAAACCCACCATTATTTCCCAATTTTTTCCCGAAGTGGACAAGAAGGAAGCCGAACAAGTTGAAAAGGATCTAAGGGAAATGATTGATAACGCAAAGTAAATCTGTTGGTATGTCTTAGGTATATATCGTAAAAAACAAACATACACATTTTTTAAACAAATGGTGTGTCTCAATTTAGGTACATCTGTTTTTTATTTAAAATCTAATCCTTTTTTAAATAAATAGGGTGTCTTTATCATGTCTCTGTAGTCTTTAAATAATCAATAATTATCTTTAAAAATAATTGTTGCTATTTGTTTTTACATCCTTCCTTCTTTTTTTAATCCATCTTCTTTCTTGATAAAGCATCCTCTAATCTTTAAAAATAACTATTCTTCCTCCTTTTATCTACTTTATAAACTATAATTCTAGTAAACAGAATCAAAACATTTATATATTAATATACTAATTAATGACACTAATTCGAAAAATGCTGACACTGTCCGAAAACGAGGTGAGAATCTTAGACTTCTTAGTACGTAATCCTCTCCAAAAATCCTCCATGCGTGGCATTGCCATCCAACTGAAAGTCAGTCCGGCAAGCGTCCATACCATCCTCAAGGAGCTTGAGAAACAAAACATCCTTCTCTCCGAGAAACTTGGCTCCGGCCTGTTCTACACCCTCAACACCGACAACAAAGTTACCCTGTATCTTGCTGCGTTCATCCTTGCCCAATCTTCCCAGAAATATCCAAAAGAGCTTGAACGTCTCCACGACATCACCAAAATTGCCATCCTCTGGGGCAAGGCACTGGTGTGCATCGATTACAATCATAAAGCACTCATCAACGAAGTATGCAAAGAAAAAGGGTATGAAGAGATGATGTATACTTCTGATGAGTTCCAATCACTTTTGCGCAAGAAAGATACAGCGGTCACCAACATCATCCGGGAAGGATATGTCATCGTAGGAGAATACGCACTTGTGGGGTTGATGCATCATGCATAAACACATGCGTTTAGGAATCATGGTCCTTTTGATGTTCACTGTAGTTGCATCCATAACAAACGCTGCTCTTTCTGACCAGATTACCAGCTTCTTTGGCAGTGGCAGTTCGGAATCCACAGGCATTGCCTGGTATGACAGCAACCCTGGATTTTTCAACTTCATCATCCTCTTCTTCCTGTTTTTTATTGTCATCTATCTTGGCTTAAGCAATGCCGGCTCTAAATGGAAAGAATCAGGTTTAGGCAGGTCTGTGGTTGCGCTTTCTGTCGTTCTTGCACTCATCACCACCATTTCTGCCATCAAATTTGGCATGACTGCAGCGTTCCTTGCCCAATACTTTGGGACTGTGCTTTTCATCCTTCTGACCATTTTCCTCTATTACATCCTCACCCGGGCAATGTTCTTTGGAGACAAGCATAAATTTGTTGCATTCCTCTGCGCTTTGTTGCTTGCATTTGTCATCACCAGAGCAGCTATTGCTGCAGTACCGCCAACATCAGGATATGGCAGCGGTTCGTATGGAAGCAGCTATCCGTCAGGCAGCGGTTTCTTCGGTCGCATGTTTGATTTTAATAATGGCTTTTTTGGATTTGGCAGAGGTGCATCCGGCATATCAGGGTTTGGTTATGACAGCACCGGCGGCAGCAACTGGGGAACATCTGGTGGTGGTTATCCAGATAGCGGTGGAGGAAGTAGCAGTGGCGGTGGAGTGCCTCCAGGACCAGTCCCGTCTTATGGCGGTGGAGGAACACCTCCTGTACCAGTTCCTCCGGGCGGCGGCGGATGGTCTTTGCCATCATTTAAGACAACTGCACAGACTAACTGTACCAAAGGTGTTAACTCACCACCCAAAGATATCCCTAGCCTCCAAAACATCGTCATGTTTTGTAAAGCAGAACTTGCGGCAAAGCGGGGAACACCGGAAGAGCCGGTTTTCAAAAACTATTATTCACGCGCAGTCCGCAACTTTGCGTTGGCTCAGGCAGAACAACATAAGACCAATGGCGATTGCACCAATGCCGTTGCCACACTTGATGCGCTTATCTTTGCAGATCCGGATGTGACTGCAGCAGACAAAGATGATATCAGGGACAATCTCTACGCAGAATCCTGCGAATGCAAATACTCACGGGAATTGACCAGCATCGAGAAGAAGCTTGATTTGGCAAAACAATTGCTTAAGGCAGATCCAATACAGGCAAGAACAAACTATGGTGATGCAGTCAGAGAGCGGGACGCTCTGAATGCAGCCATACGCACAGGAGGGTGCAGAAACCTCAATATCTAACATGCGCAATAAAATCATCATAACGGCCATTGTACTTTTGCTTTTGGTAGTGCCAGCCTTTGGTGGCCTGTTTGGCAGAAGCAACAGGCTTGACGCTATCAATGACAGAATCATCGATATGGCTGCAGACTTTGGGGATGCTGCAGATAATGCAGCTATAAATGCCATCAGGACGCAGATTGCAGAGGGCAAGCGTTATCTGACCGAAGGAGAGACGCATGAAAATGGTATGAAGAGAGCAACTGACCAAACGGTTTTCACAAACGAGAAAAATGCTGCAATTACTTCATACAATAGCGCAAGCGCCATTTTTAATGCAGTGCTGGCAAACACCAGCAACATCAAAAATCTTGATACGCGCAGAAAATACGAAACAGAGATACAAAGCTGGATAGGCACGACCAACAACAAGCTTGCGGCACTTGGCGTTTCTTTCCAAAACCAGAACAATGACCGCAACGAAGAAACAGACGACAGGTTGGAAGACCAGATACGAAACCAGATGGCCATCTACTGGAAGACCGTGCAGGAAGCAGACAACTTATGGAGCAATAAAGAGTATAATGATGCTGAGGCAAAATATAATGAAGCAAAGAAAGATTACGAAAATCTCAAAGAGCTTGTCAAGAACAGAAGGATGCCTGTCGGCACAACAGCAGTTAATTTTCCCGCGATAACGCTTCCTGTGACGTTCACCGGCTTGAATGCTGCCACCAGGAAATCCACCATCATCCGTGACATTGATACACAGATATCTGCCATTGAGAAGAAGCTTGCGGATCTGGATGCGGTGCCGTGGTCGACGAAGCATTGGAGTCCGTGGGTACTTTTACTTGTGTTGATATGTATAGCTGGGTTAGGTTATGGTGGATGGAGATATGGTCCTCAGATTTTTAGAGGAGGACGAAACTGGCGCAATATTGCAGGTGGCATTGGTGGGGCAGTTGTGGGTGCAGGAATTGTAGCAGTATTCCTTGGAGGACTTACTGCTCTTCTGGCTATCCTTGAAATCTTGTTTGTACCTCTAATTTTAGCAGGGACAGGTTCCGGTGTTTTTGCTTTTGGCCGTGCAAGAAGGTGGTGGTAATGGATCAACCCACTATAGCAGCCGGAGAACAGCACCTTCTTAACGTAGGCAAGGAACTGAAAAAGAACCCAAAAGCCTACGGCTTGTTGGCACCTATCCTTAATATCGTTTTTTCTGATGCCAAGCGCATGGAAAAACAACTGGAGGAATCAAGACACAAAGATACCTGGCCGGAAATCTTTGGATTCTGTGTAACTGTATCTTCTTCAGGCGTTAAATTGCTACGATTGATGGCAAAAACCGGCAGCTGGTATGCAAAAAAATCACCACAATTCCCTGGGAAAAAGCAATTTGAAGAACTGGTTGCTTTCCTTGGGAAAAAAGAAGCACAGATGCAGCAGTCTGTATCCAGGTTTTCTGACATGCAAAACAGGGCAGGTGCAGCAAGGGAAGAATATTATGCCATAAGTTGTTTGCGTGCGTTGCTTCTCATCTATCATAGCCGACTTACACATCCTGAACTCCTGAAAGGAACAGTAGTGCCCCTCTTTGCGCTCAAACAGCAGACCACCATAAAAAATCCAGATGACTACTTTAAGCTCATGCAGATGGACATCAAAGAGTACAAGCTGAAAAGAGCACAGAAAGAAGTTGATGCTGTAGCAAAAAAATTGATATCTCTTTTTGAGAGGAAGGAATGGGCCACGCTCATCAAAGAACTCAAGCTCCTAGAAATGGATATCACTCAACGCAAGCAAAAGCTTGAGCAGACAGCAGATGAGATACAAGGCCTGGTAAAAAATCTTGCGGGATTTTTGCAGCAGGAACTTAAGGGACCTGTAGAAAATGATTATCTCAACCACGGCAAGATAGAAGGCAGCCGTCTTGAGCAGACCATGCAGGCAGTTGCAGAGCACGAAAAAGTAGAGAACATCCTCACCAACAAAACCATCCCGCTTGCCCACTTCCTTGTTGCAGCCAAAGATCTGCGGGAAGACAAGACCGCTGAAAAGAAACTGAAAGGGAAACAGATACAGGACGGCAGCGGCAGATATACAGTTGCCGGCTTCAAGCCAGACCATATGCAGATTGAGGGTATTTTCTATCCGGACACCAAAGAGCTTGCATGGATTCCCCTGACAACATTAGAAAAACAGATGCGTGAACATAAGGAGATAGGAAAACAAGAAGTGCAGGAGCAGCTGCAACGGCTTAAAAAAGATAATGCAATCCCTCTTGAAAACTTCAACGCAGTTGCGCTGTCAGGTGAGAATCTTGCAGGAAAAGTTATTGTAGCAGAGCGCAAGTATGGTATGCTCAAAAAACGGACTTTCAGGTTCCAGATTGTTGAATCTGCAAAGACCCATATATGTCTTAGAGAGTTCAACAAAACAGGAGCACTTAAAGTACTCATCCCTCTCCCACTGGTCGTCACCACCATCAACCAAACCATTGACCAGGTTGGCCTTATAGAAGAGAAAATCAAACGCGAAGCAGTCCCTCTGGAAAAAGATATGCAGGCAGTCAAAGAAAGAAGCATGCGCCCCGAAGAGGTTGGTGAGAAATGGAATAGTGTTGTCCAGGAACTCTGGAACAGAGTGTTCAGCGTTTCCATGCCCAAAGAACAGGAAGCAGAGCTTCTTGGACTTATTGATAACCTAATTATTAGGAATCTCTACAAAATAAAAGGAGCTCTTCTCCATGCAGGATGGAGTGAAGGCCAGATACACAAGACGCTTGGCCCACTTGATCGAGAAGCTGAAAAAATAGAGGAAACAGAGGAGAGACTTGCAGCGTAATCGTTGCAGAGTATATCATCTTAACGGTGCAACAATGCTCAACAGCTTTTTTAGACTATTTTTTCCATTCTGGAAACGGAAAGAACCATTGAAGATCACAGTAGAGGACTCTCGCTTTACTTTGCATCCCACTAATCCGGATATAGGCCGTATCGTTCATGTGCAATATTACACTGAAAAAATTGTGAGTCTTTTCAAAAAAGCTGAAGGCAGGCTCCTTCAGCGGGAAGAATTGAATAAATTACAGGTTAATTTCAGCCATCTGTCCAAAACCCTGTCCCAGGCATTCCTTCTTGAAAAAACAGAAGACCAGAACTACTCTGCGGTCTATGCCCTTCTTAATGAACTATACACACTTATATATATGGTGCACTGGCAGCTGACGAACAATGCAGTTTTCAGCGGGAGCACAACCCAAGAGATAAACGCTATCTTCAAGCGTCTGCGCACCATCCTGGGTATAGAAGAACACCATCAACTGGCCATGGTAAAAAAATTCAGGGAGCTAGAAACGATGGCCAAACATATCCAGCACGCAGACCCCCTTGTCAAAATACCTACAGAAGCTACCAGAGCACATCACCATTCTTACGGGTTTATGGCATCCTTTTTCCTGCACTACGATGAAGGTGGTGCCCGGACAGTGGCCAGAACAATGCCGCATACTGCAACGGCAAGAAAACAAATGATGCAGCAGAGAATAAACCAGGCAATGATTGAGATTGATGCTATTATCAAAGAACTTACCGGAGCAGCACAAAAGCTTAACAAAGCCATTACTATCATCATGAACGGCATGCTGGAAGTTGCCTACGAATTGAATAGGGTGGCGTTGGCTATCGTCTCCTATGAGCAAAGCGTGGAAAAACAGCTCCACCTCCTGCGGGGAGACCTTCCTAAATCACTAAAGAGTTATCTGGAACAAATCAGCACATTTGGCAACAGCATGTACTATGGCTTTTTCCATGATATTATCAAAGACCACGATACCATGCAGCATCTGATGAATCGTACGGAGCAAATGACAGCCAGTGCCAGGAGAGTAGCTGCATAGGACCACAACCATTATAAAATTATGCAACCAAAGGAACGACCATGCCAAAGACCGTCAAACCACCATTCAACCCTGAACCTTATTATATTAAAGAGAATATAGGCAAGCAGGAGATGATTGGCATCGTCTGTGCAGACTATGTCGTTAGGGCAACTCAGACTTTTTTCTTTAGAGATCTCTATAGGATGATGTACCACTGGCTTATTGAACATGAATACACTGACATGGAAGGCAGCAAATGGGCATCAGCACGGCCGGAAATCCTTTATTTTGAGCGTCAGACGGAAAAACACGGCACAGAGCACTATATCTGGTGGCGGTGGAAGAAGAGTATAGAATACAACCACTATTTCCGCAGGCTTTTGCGCATCAACTTTCAAACAAGGAAAATGAAAAAAACAGAACAGCTGAGCCACGGCAAAAAACTAAAGACAGAAGAAGGTGAAATCTGGATTTATGTGACCTCCATCCTCGAACTGGATTTCAACAGAGAATGGCGCAACCACTGGCTGATGAAGCATTTTCATGAATGGTACTGGAAAAAACTTTTCTGGAAGCAGTTTGACCGGCACCGCGTAAGGACGTATAGAGAAGCCTACGAATTTGAGCATGCCATCAAAGAATATTTTGAAATGGTGCAATACCACAAGGACAAAGCTCCCTGGAGACCACCGTGGGGCAAACAGGATCCGGAGCTTGCTTCACCCTAAATGGCAAAAGCACCCTACAACCCGGAACCGGAATACCGCGTTGAAAAAGTGGGCGATTACGAGATGATCGGTATCGTCTGTGCGGATTACACCGTCAGGGCTACCCAGATTTTTCATTTCCAGGACCTTTACAGGATGATATTCCACTGGCTTGTAGAACATGAATACACAGACCTGAGGGGAAACCGATTCCAGGACATGAAGCCGGAGACCCTTTTCTACGAAAAGCGTCCGGATATGGGCAAAGAGCATTTCATATGGTGGCGTGTCCAGAAAAAAATTGAGTACAACAGTTATTTCCAGCGTCGTATGAATATCAACTTTAAGACACGAAAGATGAAGGATGTGCAGCTTATCAGCCATGACAAGAAAGGGACGTTTCAGGATGGTGAAATCTGGATTTATGTGACGGCCATTCTTGAGCTGGATTACCAGAGAACCTGGAGAAACCACTGGCTGATGAAGCATTTCCATGAATGGTATTGGAAAAAGCTCTTCTGGAAGCAGTTTGACCGGCACCGTGTGAGGACGTACAGAGAAGCTTTTGAGCTTGAGCGCGCCATCAAAGAATATTTGGGCATCTTCCAGTTCCATAAGGAGCGTGTGCCCTGGCGGCCGCCGTTTGGCAAGCAGGATACAGAACTTGCAAGTCATTAAGAGAATAGATCTTGGTAATTCATAAAAATGGCGTTTGCCACTTCTATCTCGGTCAGAGACTTAAGCATCGCTATTTGTTTGATGGTTTCCATGACAAAAGCAGGCTCGTTGCGCTCTCCTTTTTTTGGCCCAAGATACGGTGCGTCTGTTTCAGTCAGAAGCTTTGAGAGAGGAAGCTTCTTGACCATCTCTTGGAAATGCGAAGAAAATACAATATTAGGTGGGATGGAAAAATACCAACCCTGTCTGACACACGACTCTACCATCCTCAGTTTTCCAGAAAAGCAATGCATCACTACCTTTTTCACCTGTTCTTCTTGCAGGATGCGGATGCAATCCTCTTCTGCTTTTCGTGAATGGATGCAGACTGGCACATCCATTGCTTTGGCAAGCTGCAAAAGCCTCCTAAAAACTACCTGTTGCCGCTCCTTGTCTTTTGGCTCTTTGTAATCGAGGCCAATCTCTCCGATACAGATTGGCTTATTTTTTTTGATAAACACAAGAGTTTCTTCAAGTTTTTCATCAGAAACCTGTTCAGCATAAGTAGGATAGAGGCCGTAGGCCGGCTTGATTAGGGGATATTTTTTAGAAAGTGCCTGAACTATTTTGTTGTTCTCCAGATGAAGGCCATTGGAGATGACCGCTTTCACGCAAGCATCCTGTGCTCTCTTCAAAACATCGGGCAGGTCTTGTGCAAAAGCAGCATCGTCAAGATGCGCGTGGACGTCTACGAGGAGCATAGGGCTGTAGAAATCAGGATTCTTTAATAAATATTGCTTCTACAGCAAGGCTTATAAACATCAGCTGCGATAAACAGGGCAATGGACATCCACCAGATTCCGCTCAAAGAAGTTTTCGGCAAGTTTGATACTTCTGCACAAGGATTGACCTATCAGCAGGTCCAGGAACGTCAGGCAGAATCTGGTTACAATATTATTCTTGAAAAAAAAAAGAAATCACATACTCTCCAGTTTTTGATGCAGATGACCAACTGGTTTGCCATAATGCTTTGGGTTAGTGCATCTCTTTCTTTCCTTGCAGAATATAAGAATCCAGGCGAAGGCATGCTCTATATAGGCATAGCCTTAATTGTTGTTATCATCATTAACGCAGTCTTCACTTTTTATCAGGAATTTAAGGCAGAAAAAGCGATGGATTCTTTTAAGGATATGGTTCCTTCAAAAGCCAAAGTTATTCGCGGCGGACAGCTTACTGAAATTTATGCAAGGGGACTTGTTCCTGGGGATATCATTGTACTTGCTGAAGGGGATAAGGTGCCGGCAGACGCACGGTTATTTGAGGAAAACGCCCTTAAAATAAACAACGCTTCTCTTACAGGAGAATCCGAGCCTCAACTGCGTTCTGTCGATCCAACTCATGAACATTATCTTGAAAGCAGAAACCTTGTTTTCTCAGGGACACTTGTGCAGGCAGGAAGCGGCAAGGCGGTTGTTTATGCAACAGGCATGCGGACAGAACTCGGGAAAATAGCAGATTTGACCCACGAGGTCAAGGAGTCAGAAAGCACCCTACATAAAGAAATAAAACATTTTATCCGTATTATCTCGTCCATTGCATTTTTTTTAGGTATTCTTTTTTTCATGCTTGGCCTATTTATTGGCAACGGTTTTTGGGGAAATCTTATGTTTGGGATAGGGGTCATAGTCTCCTGCATTCCCGAGGGACTTCTCCCTACAGTTACACTTAGCTTATCCCTTGCATCCCAGAAGATGGCAAGGCGCAATGCCCTGATAAAGTCGCTGGAATCTGTGGAAACCCTTGGCTCGACAACTGTCATCTGCACAGACAAAACCGGTACACTCACGCAGAATAATATGCACATCAAACACCTCTACATTAACGGTGATGATTTTGCATTTGATGAGGAGAACCACCATCATCAGTACTTCTCGCACCATGGTAAAATTGTCGATGTAAAGAAGATAGCAGGACTCCATCGTTTTATTGAGGCAAGCATCCTTTGCAATAATGCTTCACTTCAAGAAAAGCCTGGGAAAAAAGCTGAGATGATTGGAGATCCAACAGAAGGCGCACTCCTCTTTTTTGCACGAAAACTGACAGATATTTTTTGGTTTCGGCAAAAGCACAAGAGAATCCATGAGGTTCCCTTTGATGCAAAATCCAAATGGATGATTACTACCAACGAAGTAGACGAAACGCAGATGGCTTTTGTCAAGGGAGCGCCAGAAGTCCTGCTTTCTTCTTGCAATAAACTTTTGTTCAGCGGAAAAGAGATTGCGCTGACCAAAGCATACCAAAAGACAATAGCCCACCAGTATGAATTGTATGCACAGCTTGGATATAGGGTACTTGCGTTTGGGTATAAGACACTTTCTCAGGAACATATCAGTCATCGCGAGCTTACCCAGAAAAATTATGTTTTTGTAGCGCTTGCAGCACTTCAGGACCCTCCCCGGCCTGAAGTCCATGATGCAGTTGCGACATGTAAAAAAGCAGGCATCAAGATTATTATTATATCAGGAGATGCAAGCAACACCGTTGCCTCCATTGCAAAACAAGTGGGGATTATTGCATCAGATACATCCCTGATCATTACAGGAGAAGAACTGGAAAAAATGGATCATGAGGAACTCAAGCAAAAGCTCAAGCAAGAAGAAGTACTTTTTGCACGAACATCCCCTATGCACAAGTTACGGGTTGTAGAAGCCCTTCAGGAATTAGGGGAGGTTGTTGCAGTGACGGGTGATGGAGTTAACGATGCGCCTGCCTTGAAAAAAGCCGATATTGGCGTAGCCATGGGTATTGCGGGAACCGATGTTGCAAAAGAGGCAGCAGACATGATCCTTGTCGATGATAATTTTGCGACGATAGTTAATGCTGTAGAGGAAGGAAGGACCATTTTTGATAATATCAAGCGTTTTATTGTCTATGTTGTTGCCCATAATATCCCAGAACTGCTTGCATTTATTGCTTCAGTTGTGCTTGGATTGCCATTGCCTATCACCGTTATCCTTATCCTCTCCATTGATTTAGGTACAGATATCCTTCCGGCAATAGCACTTGGGACGGAAAAACACGAACCCGATATCATGAACCGGCCACCACGAAAAAAAAGTGACCGTCTTTTGACTGGAGAAATGCTTATGCGTTCCTTCTTCACAGGCCTCCTGGAAACGTTTGCAGGGTTTATTTCCTATTTTTATGTCCTGTTCATAGGAGGGTGGCAATGGGGAATGAAGCTATCTTCCAGCGACATCCTCTATCATCAGGCTGTCGCAGCCTTTTTCTTAGCGATTGTTGTCTGTCAGATGGTCAATGTCCTTGTCTGCAGAACGCACAGGACATCCCTTCTTACTGCAGGCATATTCACCAATAGGTACGTTATCTACGGAATACTCTCTATGGTTCTCCTTGGAGGAATCATTGTCTATCTCCCCTATACTCATACTTTTTTCAATACCGCACCAATTTCCCCCATTGTACTTTTTATAAGTATCCCATTTGCGTTGCTTATCCTGGCAGTAGAAGAGCACAGAAAATATTTGGTGAGAAAGAGAGAAAGCAAGACAGTACTATCTATTTAGGAGAAATATCTTTTTCTCCTGCATTTTATCATTTTTGGTGAGCAGATAGATGCCCAGCGAGCCAATATCATAATCCCCCTTTGGGCATTTATCGTCTAGTGCACCCCACACCGGCTTCCATGTACTCTTGCTAAACGAACCTACAGTCACATGAGGGATCCATCCTTTACCGATGAATGGGTATCCATATTTGCGTACATTTTGCTGGAGTTTTGGAGACATGCGCTCAAAAACGTCGGCGTACCGTCCAGGTATGCCCTTCTTCTTGTAGGGCTGCACTGTTGTAAGAACAGATTGCTGCATTTTCCGCAATAATGACTTACTCTTGTCTGAAAATGTGCAGGCAAGCGTCTCTTTTCCGGTAATGGGATCTGAAGAAAAGACAATCCATGACGATATAGTGATGTTCTTTCCCTGCAGCATATTTTTCCACAACCCAGCCTTCGTTGCAAGTGCTGTAACTACACCCTGTTTGTATTCTCCTACGAGAAGTGTGATATGGGGGATGTCTGTCAGATATTGCCCTTCGACCTTTCCTGCAATCTTCTGCGCCCTGGCCTTGGCTGCCAGCATCCTGTCATGCAGTTTCTTGTCCGGGAGTAATGCAATTACATAGGTCATAGCTCTTTACCAAAAGCAACCCCTTTAAAATAGTTTTCCCTCTGTTCATCGCTGAGATTAAGATAATACTTCTTATTTTTGGTGATGATGACTTCCATGGGATCCATATGCGGTATCTGGATAAGATACCATTGGTGCGGTGGAATATTCCATAATTTCCCTACAAGGCAGCGCAATACCACATTGTGGGTGCACACCAGTGCGTTTCCTCCTTTTTTTGCAGCATCTTCAAGAAATGACTGCAGGCGCACAAGTACATCATCCATAGACTCACCATCTGGAAAGCGGGGGTCTTTCTTTTCCTGCCACCCTCGCATGAGCCCTGGGAATCTCTTTTGTATATCTGCAAGAACCATACCTTCTGCCCTGCCATAATTAATTTCAAGAAGCCGGTTGTCAACCATGACCATTTGATGCATGCTGTCCTCAAGAGGGGCGAGGGTTTCCATGGTCCTTCGCAATCCAGAGGCATAATAGTGTATTATCTTTTTCTCCTGGATAAATTCTCTGAATTGCTTTATCTTGTCTGTAGGAATCTGCTTAATAGAAGGATCGCGCCTCTGACCAAGGAAAACGCCTGGCTTATTGAGTATTGTCTCCTGATGCCTGATGAAATACAGTTTTGTCGCACCAACATCAAAGTACTGTATGAACTGCTCCTTAAAATCAGTGAGAAAATGCTCAAGCTTCTTTTGATGCTGGAGCGTAAATGTCGGATATTTTCCTTCAAGCTTTGCCCTGGCAAAAGAGGTAACCAGCGCAATATGCTGCCCCCTATTATTTGGGAATATCCTAAAAAAGTGTGTAATAAGGCTGTCCAGTGGATATTTTTTGTTTTCCTGGTAATAAAGCTTGAGGGAATTAAGCATGCAGAATTTTATGATGTGGTAGCTGAACTCAAAGCGGTCCTTGTCATTCATAGGTTTTGCATGTTTTTGCATGCTAACTTTTTTCCCCTGAAACTCATATTCCCTATAGGATATCGTCCCTGCAGTGATGTCCTGCAGATAATCATCGACGCCCCTTCTTGCATTGAAGAAAAAATTGGGCTGGAGAACAGTAACTCTCCATACTGCTGAAATATGTTCTTTGATATAGTCTTTGGAGAGCTGCCAGTCAAGGCAGGTAAACGGGCTTTTTTTGCAGTGGTTAATATGCTCTTTTCTATCATAAATCATAACGTGCAGGACGACGGTATTCTTGTCATGGAACTTAAGCGGCCCAAAGCTGGCATTGATAATCAGCTTGTGGTTGTAATCCACTTTCAGGACGCTCTCAAGGGACTTAAAGCAGTTAATGATCTCTGTGAATACCTCTTTATTTATTTTAGGGACAATGATAACCATATCAATATCACTTATGCTGTTAAGGGCACTGTCTGGTCCAAAGGATCCCACCAGCGTTCCGGAGATGATGTTATGTAGGCCTCCTAATATCTTCTTGATCTCCTTGTCAAGGAATTTGCGTAAGTCATACTGATCTTTGAGATAATAGCGGGAGCTGGTTTTTAAATCGTAGATTGCTTTGATTGGGTCTTCAGCGTTGAGGATGGTGGAGGCAGAGACCACGTACTTTGCATTGATTTTCTGGATATTGGTAAATTTCACACCTCCGTCAAAGCAGATGTCAAACCCATACTTCCTCTTTAGGTTGTTGAGTGCAGCCACTTTTTCAAGTGCTTCTTCGGTCATATGTTGGCTTGACTCTCCGGGGCGGGGGATACCCAGCACCTGAACAACATCCACCTTGGAGAGATAAGGAATGATGCTCTCAAGAGGGGTGTCATGCAGGATACAGATCCCCACTTTTTTGCGGAATCGTCTGCACATGGCAATCACATCCTTTACATTTTCCTCTATTTCTGCATGGAAGACAATGACATCTACATATTTTTCAAGGTGTGGAATCCACATTCTTGGTTTTTTTGACATGATGTGAATCATTTTTTTGGTGTAGGGCCACTCGATTGCTGCAATTTTTGCTTTTTCAATATCTACCTCTTCTGCATTCTTGTTGTAGGTGGCATCAACAAGGTCCAGGTGGATAAAATCCGGGAAGAAACGAATCTTCTGTTTGATTGCCTCTACATCTTCTGACGCTTTCACATAGATTGCGATACCAATATACTTGACGTCAATGAAAGTAAATCTTCTGTGAAGCGAATAGCTTACTAGAAAGACAATGGCTGCGGTGATGAAGCGCATCATGTTATAATCTTTAAAATTAAAGGTCCCTAAGAGATATTTCATCACCCCTAAATTAAGGAAAAATGCAAAGACAGAGATGATGAGAAAAATGCGAAATGTCCTCAGGTTCCTGTTTTTTGGGACAGGGAAGTTGATGGTTGCATTCAGTGCGAAACTGAAAAGCACACCGGACAGAAATCCAGTGCCAACGGCTATGTATCGTGGCACCTGGCCTCCGATAAATGCAGCAAGACCCTCTATCAGCCCAATAACCAAAATCTCAACGATGATGGAGCCAAGGCCTATAGCAACATATCTCAACAAATATTTGTATCTGTATAACAGAAAATTTATTCTGCTCTTAAAGAGGTCTTTGCGGAAAATAAAATATCGCTGGCCCATAAAATTGGTGCAGGCTGAGAGCATGATGCTTCCTACATTTGCAAGCAGAACAGGAACTCCCATTTGGACAGCAAGCCAGAGGAATATAATCCCCACCATCATCGAACCGCTGTATACTAGCAGGTATTTTGTACGCTGGAGCGCAGAAATCTCTTCCCCTTTTCTGAAAACCCAGCGCTGTAGGCTGTAACCAACTATTGCTCCAAAGAGATATCCTGCAGCTGATGCGATGATATAAAAAACACCCAAGATGTAAAACAGAAGGAATAGTATATAGTTGCAGAGAGTGCTGATGCCCCCCAACACCACAAAGCGTGAAGCGATATGTTTCTGAAGAAACATCTGTATATCTTGTAGATTTG
>JACRKK010000110.1 GCA_016219795.1 Candidatus Woesearchaeota archaeon
AATGGTATATAACAGAAGGTCAGAAAAAACACTGGCAGAAGCACACTTATGAGGAATATTGCCTTGTGAAGCATCAACGTCTCCTTACGCAGTACAGCTAGTCGTAAACGCTGCGGGCTTCAGCCCGCAGCAGTTTACAAAGTTACGTTTTAAGAACGAGTAAAGAGATACGTCTAGGTGGCGTTTAAACCTGAGAAAAGGGCCCCGAAGGACCCCCTCCTCAGGAAAAAGAGGTGATAATAAACCTGAGAAGAGGACTCCGAAGAATCCCCTCCTCAGGAAAAAGAGGTGATTATAAGCTAAAACCAAACAACTACTCTGTAGTGGTATAGCTAATATATAAATGTTTCGATTGAAATAGTATTCTCGAGTAGTAACATAATTAATTCAGTAAGATTTAAATATATCCCCTTAGTTCTCCGAACATATGGCAAAATTGCGTAAAGGGCGTGCATACAGAAGGCTTGAGCGCCCCTATACCCGTAGATCAAGGTATCGGCAGAAAGATTATGTAGGTGCATCTCCGGTCAGCAAAGTAGTACGCTACCATATGGGCAACGTCATAAAGCAATTTGAAGTAGCTTTGTATCTCGTTTCTAAAGAAGCAATCCAGATTAGGCATAATGCCATTGAGTCTGCACGACAGACCGGCAACCGGGAGCTTGAGGCAGTCCTGGGTAAAAACGGTTACCGGATGCTTATCCGTATGTATCCTCATCACATTCTTAGGGAAAACCCCCTTGCCTCTGGCGCAGGAGCTGACCGTATGTCAACAGGTATGGCACGGTCATTCGGAAAGCCTATCGGCATTGCAGCACAGGTCAAGGTGGGTAAGATCCTCATTGAAGTTAATGTGGACAAAGCACAAGAACAGACGGGCAGAATTGCTTTGGAGCGTGCTTCCAAGAAGCTGCCATGCGCCTGCCGCATCGAGCGTTTAGATACGAAACCGGCCAAATAGGGGCCGGATAATGAATATGAGTGCCTTTTTTATGCAGACCAATTTGAATGAGACCATCCTTGGTGCAATTTATTCCAATCCTTACACACAGAATAAATACATTCTTGCTCTCTTAGTATTTGTTGCTTCACTGCTCATAAGCAAAGTCATCACCATCATCCTCAAGAGGTATGTTGCTTACCTCACGCGGAAAACCAAGACCAAGGTTGATGACCGAATCATTGAGGTTGCGGAGAGGCCTGCCTACTACATTCTTATTCTCCATGGTCTGAAAATTGCAATTATTATCCTTAATCTGCGTGAGGCAGTAATTCCTATAATCATGGACATTATTACCTCCTTTATTCTGGCATTTGCTACCTATCTCGTTGCCAAGGTCATTGTTATCCTGATAGAGGAATGGGGTGCTGCCTGGGCTAAAAAGACGAAAAGTGATTTAGACGACCAACTTATTCCGCTCTTTGTCAGGTTTTCCAATGTTATAGTCTACCTTGCAGGGTTGATGGTCATCCTCAGTGTATGGGGTGTTGATATCACTGGCCTCCTTGCAGGTCTTGGTATTGCAGGCCTTGCCCTTGGTTTTGCAGTCAAAGACAGCCTTGCTAACATATTTGGGGGTGTCTCGCTTCTTCTGGACAACAATTTTAAGGTAGGGGATAAGATCAGATTCCAGAATGGCCAAGTCGGCGTAGTTCTGGATGTGGGCCTGCGAAGCACACGCATCAAGACCTATGACAATGAACTGCTTATTGTACCTAACGGCCAGCTTGCCAACGAATGGATTATGAATTTTGTCCAGCCGGACAAAACGCAGCGGGTTTCTGTTGACTTTGGTGTTATGTATGGTGCAAAACATGGGGACGTCAAAAAAACAGTCATGGCTGCAATCAAGAGTATCAAGGGCATCAAGAAAGACCCCGAGCCAACGGTCCAGTTTATGGACATGGGCGACTTTGCATTGAAATTCACTGCCAGATTCTGGGTGGATGACTATGAGAAGGCACCAGATAGGAGGGAAGAGGCAGTCTGCAAGATTTATGATGCGCTGAATACAGCAAAGATAGGTATTCCATTCCCTACATCTACAGTCTATATCAAACAGGAGAAATAGAATATACATTCGTTCAGCTGAGGCTGGCTGCTTTTCTCTGATGCCATTTCCATAGCACAAAAAGATAGACTGCTACAGGGCAGTACGCAAGTATTGTTCCCCAGTAAACGCCGAAGGCAGGATACGCAAAAGTGACGCTGATGACATACATCACCACAGACCACTGCCCGAGCGGAATGTGTTTGAGGATGGTATGGACCTGTTTTTGCCCGTAGGTTGCATGAATGATGAGAACCAAGGGCAGGACGGTGGTGGGAAAAACAGAGAGGATACCCGCCCATGCAGGACCGACAAGCCCTGCTATCTCAGTTATTATGGTAATGATGACTGAGGCGACAAGCACCCGTATCAACAGGATTTGGGGTGTCAGCTGTATTTTTTGTTCAATGGTTGTGTTCTCTATCCTTTTGAGCAGGTATGAAAAAAGCGGAATGGATACCAGGGGTATGAGGATAGCAGTACAGAGCGTGAATGGGATCTGCCGTACTATGAAACTTACAGCAAGATAGCCAGAAGTTGCAGCAATCGTTGAGAAGAGGATATTGCTCTTGCTGTTATTTTTCGAGCAGAGATAATAGAGATATATGAACATATGGACAGCTACGATGCCCCCTACGTTGAAAACAGCGCTCTGCACAGAAAAAGCAGTACCCTGTTCCAGAGCATAGAAAAAAAGGAGGATTGCTGTACCTGTGGGGATGCCGGAGATGATACCTGAGACCTTTGGACTGACATATTCTGCAAGCAGGGACAGCAAGAGGACAAAAAAGATGGTAATGGCAAGTTTCAGGGGCATTGTATTAACTAAGATACTTTAATATAGTAGTTCTTCTTTCCTCTTGGTTGACAGAGGTGTATCAACCATGGCGAGACCAAAAGGAAAAATAAAAGTTGTTTGTCAGAACAAGTCCTGTGAACTTTTCCGGAAAGAG
>JACRKK010000111.1 GCA_016219795.1 Candidatus Woesearchaeota archaeon
AAGGCACACCAAGCAAGAAACAAAAAAGAATTCAAACCACTTATCAAAGCAAAAATGCAAAGCATTCAACGAAAACCAAGACTCATAAAATCATTCTTTGCAGGCACATATGTCGTATAAGTAACAGAATTATCTATAGAAGGGGGTCTTGGTGGTATAAACTTGTGGGGAACATCCAAA
This sequence comes from Candidatus Woesearchaeota archaeon, assembly GCA_016219795.1. GTDB lineage: Archaea > Nanobdellota > Nanobdellia > Woesearchaeales > JACRKL01 > JACRKK01. Next base: position 181 of record JACRKK010000111.1, read on the forward strand.
TTAATTTGGGGTTTAAATCCGTATAGGACCGGAATTCAGTGAGCAGACAGTTCAGAAAATGAATGTGTTTGCTTACTGACGCATGCGTCAATAAGCAAACCACTTAAGAATATTAACTATTTACAACTCCATCTTCTCGGATACGAGAATAAGCAAACCCATTAATCTGTAAGAACATTAACTATTTACAACACCACCAAGAATCTGGCTACATTCAAATATTTTTTATATTCCTTCAGAAGATGGACAAACAATGGGACATAAGGAGCGCAGGAAATGCTTAGGTGGTTAAGAAGCAAAGTGCCCGGACCATATAGACTTTTTCTAGGTGATATCTTAAATGGCTTAAAGCAGACTGAAAACTATCTTCCCCGCCATCAAGCGCTCTGTGATCTTAAGCACTATGAGCCTAAGTCAACCAAGGAAGCTCGTTTGGCACTGCAAGCCATAGTAAATACACTCTGGTCCACTCACACCCATCGTTTCAATGATGAAATTCTCGATGTGGTAGAAGCTTTTATTCAGATTCTCCACCGCAACCCTCGTTGGAAGAACGAAACGCGCTTTATGGACTGCGTAAAAGACTTAAGCCTTACCTCTAAGTATGGTATTAGCCGCAGCGGATTTGTTCGTTTACTGTGCATGGGAGGAGATGCCTACAAGGATATAGCTATTGCAGTGTCAGACGCTTTATTTTTGGATATTCTTGGGGGTTTGCGGCAGACTAAGGACCACCTTCCCCGAAACAGTGCGCTTTATGATCTAGTTTTCTATGATCCTGTGTCGGTGGAGAAGGCTTGCTTTGCATTTAAGGCATGCATAGATGCAATCTGGTCTACCCGTGAGGCATTTCCGCAGCGTCTAAGATCTGATATTTTTGGAGTAAATGAGGACTTTCGGCACATTCTAAGGCGCCATCCTTCCTGGAAAAAGAACAAGCAGTTTTTTGAGATGGTTGCCTCTTTTGCGCAGGATAAGAAATATGGCAAAGAGAGGATTAGTTTTATCTGGCTGTTGCGTTTCGGGGACAAAAAATATAGTCCATTAGTCCTCCCGTTCCTCGCTGATGACAGATGTGCTCAAATTACGATTAAGGCTCTTTGTGGGTGGAGTGACGCATCAGCAGCAGATAAAGTACGTCCATATCTTACCCACCCCAAGGCTCATCTCCGAAACGAAGCAAAGAAATATTTTAGGAAGATAGAGAATAACTCTCAAGAAGAAAAATTATAATCTCACCAAAAACTTCCCATTCTTCTGGATGCAGGTCTTATCCACCCAGAACTCGCCACCGTCCCGCAAATCCTTTATCATGTCCCAATGGACCGCAGATTCATTCTTTCCGCCGCCTTCCTTATAGGCCATGCCCAGTGCCAGATGAATGGTGCCCCCAATCTTTTCGTCAAAAAGAATCTGTTTGATAAAACGCTGAATGCCGAAGTTGAAGCCGATCCCAAATTCACCAAGGAATTTGGCACCTTTGTCTGTTTCAAGCATGGCGTGCAGCAGATCTTCGTTTTTGGTCGCTTTTGCGTTCACCACTGCGCCGTTTTTGAACCATAATCTGATGCCATCCACTTCTTTGCCGCCGTAGATGGCAGGGAACGAATACGAGATGTGGCCTTCGGTTGATGTCTCCACGGGCCCACAAAACACTTCGCCGTCAGGCATGTTGCGGTTGCCTGCGCATTTGATGCCTTGCCTTCCTTTGATAGAAAATGTCAAATCTGTGTCTTTGCCGATGATATAAACCATCTCTCCTTTATCAATGACTTCCTTGAGTTTGGTCTGTTTTTTGTCAACCGCAGCCCAGTCCTGATTGGTGGCATTGTAGGCGAAATCCTCGAACTCTTCGAGGGACATATCAGCATCCTGTGCAAGTGCGTTTGTCGGATACTGGCATATAACCCAGTTGTTTTTCTTAAGAGAAAGTTCACGGATGGGCTGGATGACTTTCCTTCTTATAGAGAATTTCTTGGAGTCAATGCTTGTTAACTCCCTTGTGTTGTACTCAGCACCTATCCCTATGGATCCAGCTGCCATTTTTGCTTCCATTTCAGCAAGCTGGGGAAATGTCTTGAGCACTTCATCAGGGGCATATTTGTAATAGGTATAGGCGTAGCCTGGCATGCCTGCGTTGACTTTGGGTATAGCCCCCTTCTTGAGGATGTTTTTGCAGATTTCCAAGACCAAGGGTTGCGCTTCCATACCACAGTCAATGGAGATAAGGTCGCCCTTTTTGATGCGGATGGAATAGTCAGTCAGAATCCGTGCCAGTTCAACAACGCGGGGGTCAATCATTGGATTTTTTGATAATGAACTTTTATATAAAGGTTATGAAAAGATTTAAATAACGCCCGTAGCTTACCGGTGCTATGGACGTACGACAGATTATGGAATCCCTGCACCCCCTTGAGCGCAAGGTGCTGCCGCATCTTTCTTCCTGCAAGACTGCACAGGAGATTGTTGAGAAGACAGGGATGCTTGATATAGAGGTTATCCGTGCGCTGCAGTGGCTCTCCAACAAAAAAGTTCTGGAATTACAAACCTTAGAAGAAGAATCTGTTGTTCTAGATACATTTGGTGTCCAGGCATTGGACGCAGGCCTCCCTGAGAGGCGGTTTCTTTCAGCACTTGCAAAAGCCCCGCTTACCCTCCTTGATGTTAAGAAGAAAGCTGCGCTTTCTGATGAAGAGGTTAATGTATGCATCGGAACGCTTCGTGGGAAAGCAGCCATTGCATTTGGTGCAGATAAAAAAATACTCCTCACCGAACAGGGAAAGAATTTCCTTGAAAAAGAAAGCCTTGAAGAGCAGTTTTTGAAGAAATTGGTGAAGGGAAGTGTCCCGGTTGCCAAACTGGTAGATGAGCAGAGATTTGCATTTGATCAGTTGAAGAAACGCAAGCAGTTGATCAAGGTAAGCGTTGCAAAAACAATCATCTTTACACTAACCACATCAGGCAGGAACATGATCAAGCAGGATATCAAAGCAACAGATTTTATTGAGATACTTTCTCCTGAGTTTTTGAAAAGTGGTGAGTGGAAGAACAAGACATTCCGCAGGTATGATATCACCAGCAATGTGCCGCAGGTTCATGGCGGCAAGCACCATTTCATCAACCAGGCGATAGAGTATGCAAGGCAGGTGTGGCTTGACATGGGTTTTCAGGAAATGGATGGACCTATCCTTAACACTTCGTTCTGGAACTTTGATGCGCTGTTCGTCGCGCAGGATCATCCTGTCCGTGATATGCAGGACACCTTTTTCATTAAAGATCCATCCTCTGGAAAACTGCCGGACAAGAAGCTTGTTGCAGCCATCAAGGGCTCGCACGAGGGTGGTTTTACCACGGGCAGTAAGGGATGGGGTGGAATGTGGAGCGAAGAGGATGCAAAACGCAATGTGTTGCGCACCCACACCACAGTCCTTTCAGTGAAGACTATTGCTTCTCTAAAGAAGACAGATCTTCCTGCTAAATTCTTTGCCTTCGGCAAGTGCTTCCGAAACGAGACCGTGGACTGGTCACATCTTTTTGAATTCAACCAGACAGAAGGCATAGTTATTGACCCCAACGCAAACTTCAGGCACCTGCTTGGCTATCTGAAACAGTTTTTTGCAAAGATGGGTTTTTCCCAGGCACGTTTTAGGCCAGCATACTTTCCTTACACAGAACCAAGCGTTGAGATTGATGTGTTCCATCCTGTGCACAAAAAATGGGTGGAGCTTGGGGGCGCAGGCATCTTCCGGCCTGAGGTGGTTGTGCCGCTTTTAGGGATTGATGTCCCTGTGCTTGCTTGGGGTCCTGGCTTTGACCGCATTATAACTGAATATTACAAGATCACTGATTTGCGCGAGCTGTACAAGAACGATATCAAGCAGCTTCGTGATACAAGGGCGTGGCTCAAATGAAACAGCCGAAATACCTTGAGGACTCTTATTTGCAGGAGTATGAGACGGGTGTTAAGGAAGCAAACGGGAAGTCTGTTGTTTTAGAAGACACTATCTTCTATGCGCAAGGCGGCGGCCAGCCGACGGACAAAGGCACGCTTATACGCACATCAGACGGACAAGTTTTTCGTGTTGTTATGGTACGCAAAGGGGACGGTAAAATAACCCACGAGGTTGACAACGAAGGTTTGCATGCAGGAGAAACTGTTGCCTGCACGTTGGACTGGGGGCGCAGGTACCAATTGATGCGCTCGCATACTGCAGCGCATATCATCAGCCAGGTCATCCACAGTGCCACGGGTGCTAAGATGACAGGCAACCAACTGGAAACTGATAAGATTAGAATTGACATTGATCTTCCTACTTTTGACAAAGAAAAACTAGGCGAATATATTGCAGCAGCAAATGCAGTGATTGACAGGAATCTGGTCGTCAGTGCCCGTACAATGTCGCGTGCAGAAGTTGAAGCAAATCCGCATATGGTGAAGCTTGCTATGGGGTTGCCTCCGGGCATACAGGAGTTACGTATCTTAAGCATCGGTGATTTTGACGAGCAGCCGGATGCTGGCACGCATGTGAAAAACACAAGCGAGATTGGCCATCTGAATCTGGTCAAATGCGAGAACAAGGGAGCAAACAACAGACGAATTTATGTGATGTTAGAATGAAGAAAGCAATTATACATCTCATAATGGCCTTTTTTGTAGTTGGATGTGCTAACAATACTTCGTCTCCCTTTGAGACTATTGAATATGTTATCATACAACAGACAGAAAGTACTCTGCAATATACCTTAGATCTCCCCGCATTGCATAGTGCTTTTGATGATCCTTTTGGAGAGAAATATGGTTACCTCCACCGCACGTATATTCTCAATTATACAACTAACCATAGTAATTTTGACATATTGTCCAGAAGGGTCTCCATTACCGGTTCAAATAAAGCAGTAGATTATAACAAATCTCTGGTTGATACAGAAAATAGGCAAGACCTTGGTGGATTTGAAGACGTGCTTATCTGGGAAGTAAATGTCAGTGGTGCAAAAGGGATAGAGGAATCACATCGTTTCGAAAACCCCTCAATAAATTATACTTCTTTCAGTAGATTCCTGATTATTCCAGAGGTATGTAATCACTCTCTGAGTTTTAGCTGTAGTACCCCAACCCAAGAAGAAACTGACATTATTTGTTCAAGGATTCTTAATTCTGTGTCCATAACCTGTCTGGAGGAAGATTAACATGCCAACCGTAACACTAAACAAGGAAGTCTTTGAAAAAATGGTGGGAAAGAAACTCCCGCTTGAAGAACTCAAAGACAGAATCAGCATGCTGGGCACAGATCTTGAGAAGATAGAAGGTAACGACATTGTGGTGGAGGTGTTTCCCAACAGACCGGATATGCTTTCAGAGGCAGGGTTTGCACGGGCGTTTTCTTCGTTCATCAAGCAGAAAACAGGACTTCGCACTTACAAGACCAAGAAATCAGGATTCAAGGTCCTGGTGGATAAATCCGTGACCATGCGGCCGTACACAGCATGCGCTATCATCAAAAACCTGAAATTTGACGATGAGAGGATACGGCAGGTGATGCAGATTCAGGAGAAGCTTGCAAAGACGCATGGCAGAAACCGAAAAAAATCTGCGTATGGATTATATCCGTCCAAGGCCATCAGCTTTCCCCTCAGTTACGTCGCAAAAGATTCGCAGAAAGTGATGTTCCAGCCGCTTGGCTTTGATAAGAAGATTGTTGCATCACAAGTTGAGGAGTTGCATCCTAAGGGAAAAGAATACAAATCTGTTGCCAAAGGATGGAAAAAGTATCCGTTTTTTATTGATGCTAAAGAGAATGTTCTGTGCATGCTTCCCTACACTAATTCGCACGATACTGGAAAGATTGATGAGCGTACCACCGATGTTTTTGTTGAATGCACAGGCAATGATTTTGAGAATGTTAGTTTTGCGCTGAACATTCTGGCAACGATGCTTGCAGACATGGGTGGGGAAATATATACCATTGATATAGTGTATCCGGATAAGACAGTCACCATGCCAAATCTTGAACCAAAAAAAATGATGTTTGATGTATCCTATATCAATAAATACCTGGGTCTGCAATTATCAGACAAAGAATGCGTTGCCTATTTGGAACGGATGGGTTATGGTTATGAAAAAGGGCATGTATTGGTGCCAGCCTACCGCGTGGATATCCTGCACCCCATTGACCTGGTTGAGGATATTGCCATCGCCTACGGCTATGAAAATTTTGCAGAAGAAATCCCCAACGTCATGACCATTGCACGACAAAATCCCTTTGAGGTATATAAAAAGAAGGTGGCAGAGATGATGGTTGGTCTTGGTTTTCTTGAAACCAAAAGCTACCACATCATGAGCAAGGAAAACCAGACAGCGCGTATGAATATTCAGGTTGATGTTATTGAACTTGCCAATTCCGTTTCAGTGGAGCACCATTCCATGCGTGCTTGGATGCTGCCTTCTATGATGCAGATCCTTACTATTAATACCCATCATGAATATCCCCAGAGGATATTTGAGATGGGGACAACATTTAGAAAAAATGCAAAGATGGAAACGAATGTTGAGGAAGGGGATATTCTCTGTACCGTCTCCTGCCACGCAGGTGCAAATGTGACTGAGGCAAAACAGATGCTTGATTATCTTATGAGGATGCTTGGCATGCAGTATGAAGTGCATGCTGCAGACAACGGATGCTGCATCCCTGGAAGATGCGGCAAGGTTATGGTTGGTGGCAAAGAGGTAGGTTTTTTCGGGGAATTGCACCCTCAGGTGCTTGCTAACTGGAATCTTGAAATGCCTGCGTGCTTCTTTGAGGTGGATGTGAGTGCGTTGTTTGGACTTAGAAAAATTTCGGTAGTGTCTTACTAAAGATACTTTAATTTTGTATGAAGAAAATTTCCCCATGTCCAGACTTTGGTTGCTTGTCCTTCGATTATTGCTGGTGTCAGTTTTTCGTTGATAGGTTTCATGAAATTCCAGTAGAATTG
>JACRKK010000021.1 GCA_016219795.1 Candidatus Woesearchaeota archaeon
TTCCAATTCTACTGGAATTTCATGAAACCTATCAACGAAAAACTGACACCAGCAATAATCGAAGGACAAGCAACCAAGGTCTGGACATGGGGAAATTTTCTTCATACAAAATTAAAGTATCTTTAATAAGACACTACCTATTTTTCATAATCCTTCTCCACCACTTCCTTGATTCTCGCAGCAAGTTTCTCTCCAATGCCTTCCACTAACTTTAGCTGCTCTACGTCAGCGTTAATGATGTTCTTCACCGTGCTGAAGTCTTTGAGCAGTTGCTTGGCTAGCACAGGCCCAATGTTAGGAAGCGCAGAGACAATGTATTCCTGCTGCTCTTTAAGCGTTGGCGGCTTTTTGGAGCCGTGAGGATTAAAATCAAGACCACCTTCTTCTTGTTCACGCTTTGCCGTCGCTAAAATGAGATTTGCACTCTCTTTAGTGGTGCGCGTAAACATAAGAGGGATGCCAAAACTAACCGCGATGGTGGCAAGCAGGCCAGCAATGGCATTAGGATGGACTTTTCGGACTGCATAAATATTCTCAATCCCCTCAACGATGATAAAGGGACGGTCAAAACGGTGCTTGAGATCCTTAACCTGGTTCAGAAGCCTGCCGTCAATTAAAGAGTCCACAAAATCATGCACCGTCTTGTATTCAATGCCACACCTGCCGCTGCATACATAATCTGCAATTTCCAGCTGCTCCATCCGCACGTCTGCACCAAGCTCAATCAATTCCTTGATAACACCAGAGCCTTTTTCCCTATAATCAACAAATATCTTAGGCTTGTAATCCATATAAGAAACAAGAGTTTCTGCTTTTGGTTTGGAGAGCGTGAGTTTTAGTTTTGAGCGAATATCTGCAAGGTTCCGGTACATACGCTTTTCCTTATGGTGCGCAACCCACCTATAGGCCTCGTCTCTGGTATTTTTGGTGAAGAGCATGAGCACCTTTCCTTTCTCCTGCCTGCCTGTCCTTCCTCTGCGCTGAATGGTACGAATGGCACTAGGCACTGGTTCATAGAAAATAACCGCATCCACTTGGGGTATGTCAAGCCCCTCTTCAGCAACACAGGTTGCTACAATAACATTATAGATGCCATCCTTGAATTGCTGCATCATTTCCAGCTGTTTTTTCTGCGTCAGGCCGGAACCGTTTTTGTTGGCTTGCCCCACAAACAGACCAGCTTTGACGCCGGGAATCTCACCAATTTGCTCCATAATTTTTGCACCTGAATCACGGTATTGGGTGAAAATGATAATCTTGCTATCATCAGTAAGGTTTTCCTGCAGAACTTTTTTAAGTGCTGTAAGCTTGGGGTGATCGACCTCCGCAGCAAACATATTTTTTGTCTGCGTGTAGGCAGACCTAAAATGCAAGTCCATTACCAGATTCTGAACCGCCTTGACTTTGGAGGTCCTGGATTCTTCCATCAGCTTTTCCATGTAGGCGTGTAGGGAATGAATACCTTGTGTCTCTATGAGTTCAATGGCGTGCTGCACTTTCATGGCTTCTGCAGCATAGGATAGAGATTTCAAAACCTCAAAGGATTTGTTGCCCTGTGCCAGCTCGTGCTGCAAGTGACCCTGCAATGAGAGCATGTCTTTTCTGGAGAGTTCACCCTCGCGCGTTATAAATCCTAGTTTTTTTATCTCATGCAACTTTGTCCGGAAACAGTCCTTAAGAAACTTTTGGATGGACTGAAATGAGGTAGGAAGCTCAACAGGAATCCAAGTAATGTCCACTTCCTGTATATACGGCTTGACATCAGGATCATTTTCTGTGCGTATCTCTATTTCTTCAATATAGAGGTTTTTACACACTTCCATAATCTTTTCCATGTCTGAGCCAGGAGATGCGGTGAGAGCAAGAATCCGTGGATATTTAGCAAGCTTATCATACTGCTTTGCAATAAAATTATAGGCATAATCGCCTACGGCTCTGTGGGCTTCATCCACACCAAGAAGACTAACTTCCTCCAGATTGATTTGCTTGTTAATGATGTCGTTTTCAAGCCCCTGTGGCGTGCTGAAGATGATGGTGGATGTTTTCCACAGTTCCGCCCGCTTGGCAGGACTGACGTTGCCGGTAAAGGTGGCAAGCTTGTCTTCCGGCAGGTCAAAATGCTTGACAAATACCTGCTTGTATTGGTCAATCAATGGCCGGGTGGGACCGATGAACAGAATCTTGGAATCCGGATAGAGCCGCAGACGGTGAGCTGCAAGCATCAGGAAAATGTTGGTTTTGCCAAGGCCCGTTGGTAGAACAACTAAGGTATTCTTCTGACTCGCTGTGGCAAAGATGGTCTGCTGATACAGCCTAGGTGCAAAGTTTTTGATCATCGGAGCTGCCTTCTTTTTTCTTGCTCTGTTAGGCTAAGAAAGTTCTCATTTGAAATCACTTTTCTTTTAGTTTTTTTTTCAAGGTTTAATCTTGCACCTTTTGCTACTTTGCCACCTTCTTTTGATGCCGTTTTATGTTCTGGAAAGGTTTGCGGATCATGCACACGCTCAAGCTCAGCAGTTGACGCTTCGCCGAGCATGTTGAAGATAAGTTCCAGATCTGTCATGTGATCTCTGAGGTTTTCTTTGTCCAGTCTTTTGAGTTTCTTGTATTCGCTTGGCGTCATACCAAAGCTTGCTTTAGAGATCTCTGCTGTGAGGATAGAGAAGTCTTCCTGTTTGTTAACGCCTCTTTTTTTCCATTCGTCTGTCAAGTCCTGGCGGACAGAGATACCCCGCAGACGCTTGTCAATCCATGATTTAGAGTAGCCTTTCTTTTCATAGAGCTCTTTCATACGTTCTTGGGCAAGCTCTGGGTTCTGAATTTCTTCTATTCTTTCATAGCCAACTTGCGCTAACCATAATTTAAAAGGTTCTGCTTTTGGAGAAGGAATTGACTGGATAATTCTAAAAAGGGACTTGGTAGTAGCGCAGTCTGTTTCATAGTGTTTGCCATCTGAGGATGGTAATTTCAGTTGTCGACAAATTGTCGATAACTCAATCCAACCCGAATCCGCTTCTCTTTTCTTTAATCTGTACCAATAATCTCTAGCATCTAAACTCTCGGTCAATGCCCCTACTACATCAATCACCGAAAAATACCATTCGTTATTATGCCATAATCTACGGATGTTCTTGTCCTGGAAGACCACTAATGCCGCTTCTTTGTCCATGGATGCAGGAAAAGGGAATGGGGTTTAAAAGCCTTGCGTGAGGATGTCCAGTGGGGAGTGGCTACGACACGACACACTGGATCTGCAGGCTTTGCCTGCTTTATCCAGTGTCCAGTGAACGAAGTGAGCTGGCACTGGGCCAGTAGAACCATGTTCTACGCTGTCCAGTGGGGAGTGGCAAATAAGCGAATCAATATTCATGCCCCGCGCACAACAGATTAAAGGGAAGGGCACGCACCCTCTCAATGCTTTGCTCCATCTTCGCCGGAACAGAAGATGGCAGGTCTGTTCTTCCATAACACCCTTCCCTAAAATAAGTGTCGCCTGAAAACAGAACCTTCCTGCTTTTGTCCCAAAAGCAGACACTGCCTATTGTGTGTCCTGGTGTCAACAACACATCAAAACCGCAGATGGTTTTGGGAAGCGTCTTGACAGGAATCGTGAAAAGCCCTACAAGCTTTTCATCAAGGATGGTGCCGTAGGCGTCATTTTTGAAGAACGCAAGCTCCTCTTTGGATGCATAAAAAGTGGCGTTGGGGAACATATCAAAATTGCCGATATGGTCACAATGCAGATGCGTAAGCAACACAACCGAAACCTGGGCTGGGTCAACAACAGAAGAAATCTCTTGGGCTATTGCTTTCTGGTTGGGCCGATGACCGGTGTCCACCATCACCCATTTTCCGTTAACATTCAGCAGATAACAGCAAGAGAAGTGGCTTGTTTTCCACAGCCACGGCAACAGTTTAGTCGCGAACATAGCCCTCCTGATGGAGCTTGAAGCTGATAATATTTGCTATAAGAAACAAAAGCATTACTGCTCTTTTGTCCCCATAGAAATCGCCCAAAATATAGCCAATCAAAAATATACCAATAATAATGTAATACGCAATCTTGGTGGAATCTTTCCTGCGGAAAAAAAGCCGTCCGGAAATGAAACCACAGGCGATGATGGTGATGTAACTTAAGACTGCGCTTGCCAAAAAGAGCGCAAGTAGAAACCCAATAATCAGGGCGATAAGCATCACCAGTTCAACCATATTCTCAAAAAAATTGAAGCCTTTTTTATTCATAGTCAATCACCAAAGCTGTCCCATGCGCCTTTTTCAAATCCAAGGTAATACAGTATCCAGATAAGCGCACCAAAAAGTGCCGCTATAATCAGCGTCAGCCAAAAAGACACGTTGAGGGCAAGAAGTGCGCCTATGGCAATAAAGAGGCCGAGGAGGAACGCATAGAGGGGCCTTGAAAAATAGAAGATGTGGGCACCGTTTAAGGGAGGGATAGGGAGCATGTTGATAACTGCAAACCAAAGGTTGATGGCAACGGCTTTAATAAGAAGGGGATTTTCGGGGAAAAATCCAAGAAGCATCCGAAAGAAAAGTGCAAGGAAAATGAGAGCAATAGGTCCTGCCATGCAAGCGATGGCGTACGCCTGATTGTTTCTACCGTACCTAAAGTAGCCAATGCGGTGGGTTGTCAGATGCTGCACAATAAGGCCGCCAGGCAGGAAAAGGAACCATACATAGCCGCGGGTGACAAACGTCACAATCAGAGCAAACACAAGACCACCTGGCCAGAATTTAAATTCTCCCCGAAATCCAACAATGATGGAAAACAACCGGCAGAAGGTCATCCAGACAATCATGGTAAGCAAAATAATAAGGGATGCATTAAACCAGTTGAAAAACCCTAAATAGACATTGACTTCATTGGTGATGCCCCATTCACGAAACGAAACCATAAAGCCCATGACCACTACTGATATCATGATGTTTTGGACTTCTTTGGGAGAAAATTTGAAGTACAGCTTCAGCCGGTCTTTCATTTCCGGGAAAAAGGATGGAGGAATAGGCATATGGAGGTTTTCTGGGGGTTGTGATATTTAAAGGTGTTGGTGGATTTTGCGATATCTGAGAGAATTATTCATTCATGGATCTTACAAATGCCTGCTGCTCTGGAGTCAGATAATTAAAGAATGTGTCTATTTGTTTTGAAAGCCATTCTCTGGTTTCTGGTTTATAGCCATGCTGGTTTTCGTATGAATTGTAGGGGTTATTAACTGAGGAATCAAGAGTAATTAAGAACCAAAAGTAAGCGTTTAGATGGTCTGAATCTCCAGGAAGGCCATTCCTGTCAAAATCAGCCTTCATACCAGCAACAAAATCGTCGATAAATGGTTCAAATGCCTTCGGATCGGTCTTCCAAGCATTGCCTATTTCAATGTAAGAACCAGTCACTATATAATTACTAATAAGTCCTTTGTAGTTTTCTGTGTAGAGCAGCGAAAGCTGCCATAAATTATAGCTGTATCCGCAGTCTTGGTAATATTTTTCAATAAAAGAAAGAGTGGAATCTATATATCGCTGGTAATTTCCCCCTTCCTTTGGCAAACGTCCTATTTGTTTTCCAAATGGGCAAGTGACTACCATTTCTGCTGGCATGCACGTCCCTTCATTTTCATTGGTAAGTGGGCGAGAAGTGGCATACTGTAATGAATCCAGAAGGAGAGCTACTCCCTCATCCTTCTTGGCCCCAGAGCTGGAGTAATATTCTCCAACCATTCCGCAAAAAAGGCCGTAAGGGTATTTCCCTGCTTGTTCAAGAAGCCAATAGTTATCAATAATGAATTTTGCTGCTTTGAATTTATCTTCGTTCTTAAGCCGCTCAAATTCTGCGTCAAAATCAAAGGGTTTTTCTGTTGGTGGAACAGCAGGCATTTGAGTAGATGGGGGTAACGGCGTTGGTGTTTTTGTCGGCGTTTGTGTTGGTGTTCTTGTAGAAGTTGAGGTTGGAAATGCTGTTGGCGTGGGGTTTATTTCCTGTTGCGGTGTTCTGATATCTGATCTCCAATTGCTCCAGAGCAACCCACCCACAATAATGATGAGCAGGAACAATGCAATGCCAGAGAGTACATGGTGCTTCTTGATGCCCAGTTTTTCCTTGCGTTTCTGAAGCTGGTCAACAGCTTCTTCTTCTCCTGCAATTGTTTTGAGGTGGATAGTTATGTTTTCCAACACTTTTTTTTCGTTGTCCCCTATTTCTCTAAGTGTTTTGATATCGTTTATTTCTGCTGCGGTACGCTGCTCATGAAGGATGTTTTGCCATTCCAACAGAAGCGGTCTGAGGATGAAATCTGTTTTCAGCCAGATTTCCACTTTTTTTATTTCCTCTAAGTCTATCTTTTGAAGCGTCTCCAACCATAAATAGAGCTGTTGAAATGATGCCTTAAGCTGTGGATTAGTAAGGGAAGGAAAGCTGGTAAAGACATCTGATTTTTCCTTGGTAAGGCGATGGCAGTTCTGGCGCAGATGCTCGATTACTGCATGAAGATTTTGCTCTTCCCGTAATTCTAGGCGTTGAGGGCGATCTTTTTTTTTTTAGTCTCACCCACTATTTGAAGAAAAGAATCGGCATTGTATTAACTAAGATACTTTAATATAGTAGTTCTTCTTTTCTCTTGGTTGACAGAGGTGTATCAACCATGGCGAGACCAAAAGGAAAAATAAAAGTTGTTTGTCAGAACAAGTCCTGTGAACTTTTCCGGAA
>JACRKK010000019.1 GCA_016219795.1 Candidatus Woesearchaeota archaeon
AATTCTTCGACGATAAACAACTATTTATACCTTTCGCTATTGACGAGAAAATAACATTAAAAAAGAAGAACTGAGGGGTTATTCAAAACTCTCTATAACATCTCATTTTTAGTAATTTATCAGGCAAAAATCTGAGGAGACTAAATATTATGACCCATGGAACTATCTATAAAGCACTAGTAACTACAGCAGCAACATTAGGTATTACTGCAATAGTTGGTGCTGCTACGCTGATAAATAATACACCCGATTACACCTCCATTTACCATAGGCTTGTGCCCAATGCAACAGCTACAGGAGACGAAAACCTTGAACGTGCACTGCATCCCAAAACATTTGAGGACAGGCAATTCGCAGATGGTCTTTTGCCTCTTCTTGATGCAGCGGAAAGGTATAGGAATACGAGTCCTGGTGCGTATAAAGAATTGCGTGGCGTAGTTGCTGGTTTTGTTGAGGGTGGTGTGGCTTCACCTAGACGATAATAATATCTCTATTTGAACACAAACTTTTTCAGAAACGCCTTTGCATCGCCATACGCAAGAAACGCCTTGTGGTGCTCTGGCTCCACAAAACCACTTATCCTTTCATGCCTGATGCCGCACCAATAGCGCTCAGTTTCACCAGCAATGATGCTTGCGTAGTGCATCAGACCATTGGCATAGCCACAATAGGCACAGTTCACCTTCTCCCAGAAAGAAAGGTATTTCAGCCTGTGGCGGTCTATCCTGATATAGCGCAGTCGGTCCACATAGGAGAGGCCATAGAGAGGAAAACAGATGCGATGGTAGATTTCCATGCAGATGTCAAAGAAAACTAATGGCACAATCATTGCCCAGATGATGGGTGCTGAAAGCAGGTGCCTCATTCTCCGTTCTGGGTGTTTGCGGTATTCCATATCCCTACGAAATAAGGACTGGTTTAAAAAGATTAGTTTTTCTGATGTGCAAGCCAGAGTCTTTAAAAAGGGAATTACGTTCTCCTCAAGCATGAACATACCACGAAGAACTGCTTTAGGATGGATGTTAGCAACCCTTGGGATGGTAGTTGCGTCTCCCGAAACAGTACTGGATGCATTTGCCGGGCAACAGAGCCTTCCAAAGACACTCCCACCGACCATTGACGCGCGGGTAACTGACATTCCACCAAAGATGAAGGAGCTTGGCTTTGATTTTGATGCGCAGAAGCAGTTTTTATATTTCCTGTCAGATAATTTTTTGGGAATGGATGCGGACATTAATATTTTGCCTGAAAACATTTTTGGATATAGAGATTGGGATTCTAAAAAAGCAGTTCTCAACGAGCTAAAAGCAGCCTATGAGGAACACAAGAGTAGAGGAGCAGGAAAAGAACAGGCAAGACCGTATTTCACTGCAGTTACGATTGAAAAGACGATTGGAATGGATTATAGAATCACCCTTAAGACATCACAAGAATTTGTATATACTCTACAACTGCAAACTCGCCATTTTTGTTTTGAACGTTGGGAAAATGATGGGTGGTTTAACCTACTGAGCGTTGTTTTGGATAACAGGGTTATTTTCACCAATGATCCCATCATGGATTTAGGAGAGATAGACTGGAAAAAGATGGAGGGTATTATTCCAGGATATGTGGGAGCGTACATCAAAGACAGGGCATCTGTCCAATGGTGGCGCAAGCAGAGGGTGATTTCTCCGTCTTTAAAGATAGAATCAAATTATGATTATATTTCTGAACTCAGGTCGATCAAAAACCAAAGAATAGAGATAGTTCAATATCCCTATTCAGACAGCGACACAATCTACAAAGAGCCACACCCCGTCATTTTCTCCGACGGCGAATTTAATATCCGGGATTATACTCTCCCATTCCTTACGCAATTTGGAGATGGATTCTTACGGGCAAGGGGCGGGTTGTACAACCAACCCAACGACATCACTGACCCACGAATAAGAAGATTTGGACTAGAAAATGGGAAACTCGTGGTAGTATGGGGGTACCAGCATGAAAACTCCGACGGTGACTATTGGTTTCAGGTCCCAGGAACACAGGAAAAAGTCCAGTACGCGTTTGTCCGCGTTGACCCCCATGCAACTGTTGTGGATATCCAACAGCATAAACCGGTTATCTGGGCGTATGTGGGAGATACCATCTTAAAAGACAACACTTTTGCAGGCATTGTAGGCCAGCTTAAGGAACTACAGGTGATGTCTGGAACAAGTGCGAGGTAAAGTTGAAAAACCACCATCCCCTTGATGAATCACGGGGCGTTGCTCCCTCGCTACGCTCGGTCGGGTGGTTTTTCAACATACTTGAACAAGCTTGAAACGGAAACAAAGATGTCCGGCTTTCAACCATCCGTTGAAACAAATGGCTTTCAGCCGGCGCTTGTTCAAGTAAACAGAAAAACATATAAGTAAGAACATTCTTACTCTGTTTTATGGACACAAAAATTGTAAAAGTTTCAGATAAGGGACAGATTTCTATCCCCATGATTCTGCGGGAAGCAACAGGAATAAGAAAAGGAGATGAACTGATGATGATCCGCAGTGGGAACGCAATTGTACTTGAGAAAATAAAAAAGTCTGATTTTTCTGACTTGCTCAAACACTCAGAGGGAGTAGCTGAAAGGTTATGGGACAATAAAGAGGATGAGGTTTGGGACAATGTATGAACAAAGAGATGTCCTCATTGTTCCATTTCCGTTTACTGACCTTAGTACGATTAAACAGCGGCCTGTGCTTGTCCTGTCAAAAGACAAGTATAATAGTACCTGTGACGATATCATAACCTGTGGTATTACTTCGAATGTTACGGATGATGATTACTCAGTTCTTCTTGAAGAGAGAAATCTGGAAGAGGGTTTTCTTCCAAAAATAAGCAGGATTAAGGTCGATAAACTGTTCACTATTGAAAAAAGCAGAGTTATCAAGAAAATAGCTAAGATTAACGAGAAGATATTTGAAGAAGTAAAGCGCGAATTTGTAAGACTAATCTAACTGTTTTTTGATGATTTTTGGAATCATATCCACAAAATCACTCGCCACAAACCCATACCCCTTCTCTTTAAGAAGGGCGTCGCCTACGGTGCCGTTGAGATATGCTGCAGCACACGCACTTTCTTTGGGAAGTTTGCTTTGCGCTAAGAAACCAGCGCACAGGCCAGCCAAGACATCACCTGTACCTCCCACCGTCATCCCCGGATTGCCTGTGGTGTTATAGTGGATATCGTTTTTGGTGATGATGTAATCTGTTGCGCCTTTAACCAGCAGAACATTTTCTTGAAGATCCTTTCTGATATTCATTCTCGTTAGTCTGCAGTTTTGCAGCAAGATGTCCAACTCTTTCTTGTGTGGCGTCAAGATGGCGTTGTCCACCTCCTGCAATATAATGGCTTTCAATGCATCAGCGTCAATGACCATTGGTTTTTTCTGTGCTGTTAATTCCTTGACCAAATGCTGCACAAACAGAACCGTCTGTTTCTCAAGCCCCATGCCAGGCCCAATCAACACAACGTCATGCTTTGCTGCAAGCGCAAGTACATTCTTTAGATGTTTTGGCACAAAAAAATTGCCTGTTAATTTTTTTGTGATGATATCTGGCGTCAGACAATTGATTGCCCATGCCACTTTTTCTGGTGCAGCAACAGTGACAATATCAACACCACTTCTTAGTGTGGCAAGCGCTGCCTGCGCACACAAGCTTGCAGCACCGACATAATCAACGCATCCGGCAACCACCAGCACCCTGCCAAACTGTCCCTTGTGACTTTCCGGCAGGCGGTTTTTGATGACTGCAGAGAGTATTTTTTTTGTTATATTATTTTTTGTTAGGATGTCTTCTGCCTGTTTTGGAATGCCAATATCCACCACAACCGTTCTCTTTTTCCAGGCAACAAGACCTGTTTTTACATCATGGAAGGTGATTAATAGAGAGGGATGCACATACAGCCCGTGTTTTCCTGTCTCTGCCAAGACACCGGAGGGCACATCCACGCAAATCTTTTTTGCTGGAGAATTGTTTATTGAGGTAATGGCATCTGCAAGGTTAGGGAGCATGCCACCGCAGAAACCAGTTCCCAAAAGTGCGTCAATAATCAAGTCATAAGAGGAGAAATCAATATTCTTATAATTAGCCTTCATGCTTTTTATTTTACTATAATTTACCAAAGCCTCTTCTTTTAACTTTTTTTTCTGCCCTATAAACAACACATCCACAGAGAATCCGGCATCCCTCAGATATCTTGCAGCAACAAACCCATCTCCACCATTGTTGCCATGATAGCAGACGACAAGAATCTTTTTTCCCTGCAACGTAAAGCGTTGCGCCAACTCATAAGCAACGCTTCTTCCTGCGTTTTCCATCAGTTGTAGTTTTGAAACTCCCAAGAACTCTGAGAGGTCTTCTAGATGGCGCATGTTGGCTAGTGTAAGCACGAAACGTAGTTTTGTGCTCTAAGTTAATAAGGCTTTTGGAAGGTTTACTTACAGGATATATTTTTGAGGTGGAGGATTGGGAGCATATCCGTCGCATTCACATTCCCTGCAATTACAGTCACAACGACAAGGGAGTGGGATTTCGCAACGCGTAGCACTTGGACTACCCCTTCCTGCTATAGCATAACTCCCAAGATTTTTGTCCCCTGGTTTCATATCACCTGCTCCTTCTACTAACACATTTAGGGTTGTTGGTTGCTGCTGTTTCGGTACTGTTACTATTTCAGGCATTCAAACCACCTCCTGTTGGTTTCCTATTTTGATAACGCCATTATTCTGAAGAAAATGAAGTAATCCGTTTAACTCATTTTTTTTGAGAGCAAGTGCTATTGCAACATCCCAGGGTAGAACATTTGGATCTTTCGCCAGTGCAGTTATGACCTCAACGTCAGCACTACTTACGGTGGTAGTCTTTCCATAGGCGTGCATCTCCCATCCATCCCCTTGAGGGGTAAAATCGGTGTTGGAATCAAAACTAACAGGGTAATGCAATAGTTTCAGCTGGGCAACCCGCGGAAGAAGTCGTGCATTTGTAACAGGATGAGATGGATCAATGTAGGGGTGCGATAGTCCAAGCCGGACTAAGGTATCATCTTCTATAGGACAACCACTCCTACAGGCTTCCCATACAGTACAATCCAGACAATCGTCTGGTCTGGCGCCGTCAAAAACCGGTAAAGCCAATCCCCTTTCCAGAAGCATATCGATGTTATCTAAAAGGACATTTCCCAGGATAGCAGGAATCGAACTGCATATCTTAAAAAAGCCATTGGCATTGACAGTAATATCTCCATCCCCAGGTTCAACAACGCAACTCCTTGCAGTAAACCTTCTATATCTTTCAGTTGGAGGGAACATACAATAAGGAGTAGGTCTTAATGTGTCAAATGTAAATCCCGCAGTTTCGCTCAGATCCAGCACTTGGTCAAACAATGCAAGAACCTTATCTTTAGGAACCAGTAACGGTACCTGTTCAGTGGTAGTGGGAGTAACAGGTGTAATGGAAATAGAGCGCACACCCTTGTCGTAGAAAAGGAATTTTACCGTTGCATAAGTGCCCTCTAAATTTTCTGTAGTAAGTGGAATGTTCACACTCAGCGGAATTCCCGCACTACTCATATTCTGTATCCCTTCCACCACCCGATCATAAGTCCTAGCACGTGCAATGTGATTGAACAAATCACGCTCATGAGAATAGAAACTGGTAAGAAGTGATGGTAATCCTAAGTTAGCTAATCTCTGGGCATCTTCTTGGGTGCAGAGTGAAAGATTTGAAGTGACAGAAGCGGTCCTGTGCATGTCTTTTACCGTTTCTATTCCACAATACAATAAATCTCGCCGTGTAAATGGTTCTCCTCCTGTAAAAATAAATTTTTCTATACCGTATGCTACTAACTTTGCAATTACGGCATTGAGCGTCTGCGCAGTTGCATCTTTGAGTCCAGACTCACCAGGAAGTACGATTCCTGAGCGTGCGGGATTGTAACAGAAACCGCATTGATGAGTACAGTTCATAGTGAGTTCAATCTTTGCAGTTGTAGCATACATTCCAAAACTACCCCCCTCATGGTAATGCTTATCTCTCGTTTTAGAGAGTATTATAGGGGTAATCCCCTATAATTTATAAATGTTATCGGTAGTGTCTTATTAAAGATACTTTAATTTTGTATGAAGAAAATTTCCCCATGTCCAGACCTTGGTTGCTTGTCCTTCGATTATTGCTGGTGTCAGTTTTTCGTTGATAGGTTTCATGAAATTCCAGTAGAATTGGAA
>JACRKK010000020.1 GCA_016219795.1 Candidatus Woesearchaeota archaeon
AATTGCAAATAAAATGTTCAAATATCATTGCAATTTGCTATAAGGCCGACATTCCCCGGATGGGACAACCCCCTTGTCGGCAAAGCATTCCTTTATTATGAAGTTTTGCCTGAAGCTGCTAAGACTTTTTCACCGGAGCCGTTGGTGATACAAACATTTATAAATGGGGGGTATTTTCCAAGAAAAGACGAGAAAAAACGAAGAAAAACTGTTTTCTCGCGTTGATCACATGGCGCGTGCAACGTTACGACCACTATTGCCAACACTGAAGGAACGCAACAGATACCTTGTATTTGCGATTTATCCAGAAGGAACGCTTGACGCAATGTCAGCCTATCGGGCCATCCGCAGGTCGTTTGCACAACTCTTTGGACAGATAGCACTTGCCGGTGCAGGCATGCGTTTTATCCAGAATGAGAAGAAGGTAAATGCCATTAAGATAAGCCACCTCTTCCTTGACCATCTGAAGACTGCGCTCTTGTTCGTACATTCCATCAACAATACCAAAGTGCTGCTCGCAACCAAAGGCGTGAGCGGCATCCTTAAAAAAACCACTCAAACAACAAACGGGGTGTAAAACAATGCAACCACTATCACATCAGGTCATGGGATATGACCGAGCAATTACCATGTTCAGCCCAGACGGCCGGCTGCTCCAGGTGGAGTACGCAAAAAAGACCGTCAAACAGGGAAGCACAGCAATAGGCATAGTCTACAAGGACGGAGTGTTGCTTGCCACAGATAAACGCATTGTTGATCCGCTCGTCGTTCCAGAATCCGTCGAGAAGATCTTCAAAGTGGATGACCATATTGCAGCCACAGCTGCAGGTATCCTCTCTGACGCGCGCGTGCTCATTGACCGCGCACGCATAAAATCCCAACAACATATGGTAACATATGATGCCCCCATCGACATCTTAAGCGTTGTTAAGGACATCTGCAACTTAAAGCAGTTGTGCACCCAATCTGGAGGTTTGCGCCCTTTCGGCGTCTCTATCCTGATTGCAGGCGTCGACAACGGAACGCCCAAGCTCTACGAAACAGATCCCACGGGCATCTATTTCCAGTATAAAGCAACAATCATTGGTGAAGGAGAAGGGGATGTTGAGGAGACTCTGCATAAAGAATACAGACCAGACCTCTCCCTTGAAGATGCACTGCGCCTTGCAGTGCTTGTGCTCAGCAAAGTGCTGGACAAATCTTTGGTTCCTGAACGCATTGACTGCGCCTATATCAACGTGGCTGACAAGAAACTAGTCAGCGTTTCGCGAGAAGATATTAACAGACTCTGCAATGATATCAAAAAAGGTAAAAAATGACTGGATTCAGTTTTGATCGGGAACCGCTGCATATCAACCTTGCGTGGCTGAAGAAAGGGGGCATTCGTTTTGAAATACCTATAGACTCTGACAAAGCTATTGCCTTCCGTGCAGGTGAAAACATCGACATTAAAGAGATTATGCATAGCCCCCATATCTTTGTTGATGCAAAAAAAGGCCAGCTTGCTCCAGAACACCATATGGTACAGCTCTTCGGCACAAGCGACCCGTTTGCATGCGGCAAGATTATCTTAAAAGAAGGGGAAATCCAGCTGACTGCCGAACACCGCAAACGCATAAGGGATGCAAAGCTCAAACAGATTATCGAGCTTGTACATAGGAATGGCATAGATCCCAAAACTAAATTGCCACATCCACCCCAGCGCATAGCAAATGCGATGGATGAAGCAAAAATCCATGTAGATGAACACAAGACTGTTGAACAACAGCTCCAGGACATTATCAAGAAGCTTCGGGTGGTACTGCCAATCTCCTTTGAGGTGAAGTCCATGGATATCACCGTGGGGACACATCATGCATCCAGAGTGTATGGCATATTGAAAACGGTGGGAACCATCCAAAAAGCAGACTGGCGCTCGGACGGATCCCTTTTTTGCAGCATGGAGATACCAGCTGGACTCCAGAACGACCTGGTGGATAAGCTGAATGCGTTGACCCATGGTCAAATCGATATCAAATTCAAAGATGAAAGGAAGTGAAAACATGAGTGAATTAAAAGTAGAAGAACGATCCATCGTTGTGCCCGGGGAAATCCTTGCAGATGGCATGGAATATCTCCCAACCAAAGGCACCTACAGAGATGGTAATTATATAAGGGCATCAAGACTCGGACTTGTGTCTGTTGACGGGAAAGTTTTAAAATTGATTCCGCTGACAGGAAAATATTTTCCCAAACGTGGGGATGTTATCATAGGAAAAGTGATTGACATCATGCTTGCGGGATGGAGAATAGACTTCAATTCTGCGTATTCGGCTATGATATCCTTAAAGGATGCAACCACCGAATTTATCGAGAGGGGAGCAGACCTGACCCGCTACTTCAACCTGGGAGACTACGTCATTGGAAAGATAACCAATGTAACCTCGCAGAACCTGGTGGATGTCACTACCAAAGGTCCTGGCTTCCGAAAGCTCGTGGGCGGCCGTGTTATAGAAGTGGAGTCATCCAAAGTACCAAGGATTGTAGGCAAGCAGGGAAGCATGATTAGCATGATCCAGACCCTTACCGGATGTCAGATCCTTGTCGGGCAGAACGGCTGGGTATGGTTGCAGGGTGAACCCCGGCATGAGATCATTGCCATCCGCACCATCAAAAAAGTGGAGCAGGAATCACATTTGAGCGGACTTACTGATGCAGTAAAAGCCTTCATTGATGAAGAGCTAAAGAAGGTGCAATAAGATGAGCTATCAAAAACGTGTAGACGGAAGGAAATTTGATGAACTACGCCCCATTCAAGCAAAGGCAGGTGTCATTGAGCGCGCGGACGGTTCCGCCTATTTCAAGATAGGCGATACAGTCGCCTATGCAGCGGTCTACGGACCACGGGAACTTTATCCCAAGTTCCTACAGGATCCTGCCAGAGGTATTCTGCGATGCAACTACAATATGATGCCATTCTCAGGTTCAGGCGATAGGGTAAGGCCAGGCCCAAACAGAAGGGCCAAGGAAATCTCCCTCGTCACTGAGAAAAGCCTGACTGCTGCAACTGATTTAAGCCAATTCCCCAATTCAGTTGTGGATGTCTTCATTGAGCTTCCGCAGACCGATGCAGGATCACGGTGTGCAGGCATTTGCGCAGCATCCATTGCGCTTGCTGATGCAGGCATTACCATGAAGGACTTGGTTGCCGCAGTTTCTGTGGGAAGGGTAGATGACAAATTGGTTGTTGACCTTAACTATGCAGAAGAGGCATACGAAGACGGCACTGTCGCTGACATCCCCATAGCCATGCTTCCTTCATCCGGCGAGATTACCCTCCTACAGATGGACGGTACTCTCACCAAGGAACAGTTACTTGAGGCATTTGAGCTTGTAAAAAAAGCGTGTCTTGAGATCAATGAAGTGCAGCGAAAGGCGCTGAAGGAAAAGTACACGCTTGAGAGGAATGATACCCATGAATAAAGATCTTAAACAACATTGCGCAAGGTTCAGTGCACTTGGCATACGCCTTGACGGAAGAAGATTTGAGGAATATAGGCCGGTTGAAGTGGAGTACGGTATCTCCAATTCCGCTGAAGGATCAGCCCGCGTGAAGATAGGCACGACAGAAGTGCTTGCAGGTGTGAAACTTTCCATTGAGAAACCTTATCCGGACGCACCTGAAAAGGGAAGCCTGTCTGTCAATGTTGAGCTTCTGCCACTTTCCAACCCTAAGTTTGAGTCAGGCCCTCCCGGCATAGATTCCATCGAGCTTGCCAGGGTTGTAGACCGTTCTATCAGGGAATCAGAAGCCATTGATATGGAAGCGTTGTGCGTAAAGACAGGAGAAAAAGTGTGGATTGTCAACATCGACATCTGCACCTTAAATGACGCAGGCAACCTCTTTGATGCTTCTGCCCTTGCAGCACTTGCGGCACTCAGAGACACCAGATTCCCCGAATATGATGAGGAGAAAAACGCCATTAACTACGATAAGAAGACCGACAGGAAACTGCCTGTGCGCAATATGCCGCTTTCAGTGACTGTCCTGAAACTTGGGAATGTGCTTATCGTTGATCCCATTAGTGAGGAAGAGAGTGCAGCAGATGCGCGCCTGACTGTAGGAAGTCTGGATGAGGATACCATGTGCGCTTTGCAGAAAGGCGGCAGTGCCCCACTAACTTCTGAAGAGATAGGAAAGATGGTTGAGATGGGATTGAAACATGGAGCATTTTTGAGGAAACACATCTGAGGTGGACACTATGGAAGAGACGTATACACGCTATGAAAAAGCACGGATTTTAGGCAGCAGGGCACTTCAGATATCCATGGGTGCACCATTTATGATTAAGTTGAGCGAGGATGAGCTCAAAGCCATGCGCTATAGCCCCCTTGAAATTGCCAAGAAGGAATTTGAGAAAGGGCTTGTGCCCGTTACCGTCAGACGGTCAACGCAGTAAAGCTGCGTTGAAGAATCCTTTCTTGAATCCGGGTTCTTGCTCCGATGTTGTTGGCGCATGGCGAGGCTGGGGAGGGGCCCTACGGGCTGCCGAGCAGAATATTTTGCCAAAGCAAAATATTCGTCATGCCGCCCATTGCTATGATTATGAAACAAAAGGTGTTCTGCTATGCAACAACAAAATATCCAAATAACTCATGAGAAGCTCGATAAATATTTTGATGTTACTGGCAGGGCCCTGAAAAAAGTGAAGGTTGTCTCTGCGCCGAAACTGCCTCTGGGTGCTGGTGCTGATTTTCTGGATATGGCATCCCGCTATTATCAGGACGCGGAATTCTTCCGAAAGAAAGGAGACTGGGTGAATGCATTTGCGTGCTTAAATTATGCGCACGGATGGCTGGATGCCGGTGCGCGCATCGGGCTTTTTGACGTAGGAAAAGATAGCACGTTGTTTACGGTGGATGATGAGTAGATGACTTGAGTTCTAAAAAAGGAAAGAAAAAAAGAGGAGTTTACCTATTTCTTCAAGTCCTTTTTTCCAAGGTCTTCTTTAAGGATGGTAATTTCCGTTACCTGATCGCGGATAACCGCATTCAGAAGTCTGATTTCTTTGAGCTGCCTTCTACCCGCGTCCACATTCATGCTGGAGAGAATGAACAGAACCAAAAGGATGAGCCACAGAAAGATGGCAATAATCATGGACCAGGTCATCTGGCGGTCAAACAAGTATTGCTGGTTGATTAATCGGAAACCGAAAAATGCGACAGCGCAGCCGACGATAAGAAGCATCACATCAAAAAATCCAGTGGAATGTCCTTCAGTCATAGAGTCACCTCTTTTTATTTTCTTTGAGAAGAGTGTTATATAAAGATTTTGGTTTGACGACCATCAGGCAGGGTATGCCCTCCTTGACAGGATATGCTGTACCACAGGACATACAACAATAGCCATCCTCCTTTGCCTTCAAGGGGGATTTGCAGGCCGGGCATGCCAGTATTTTCTTAAGGAGCCTTTTCATAATAGAATATGTTAAATCGTACTGGAATTTAAACATTTGGATAACCTTTAAAAATATCCCCCGTATCTATAAAGTAATGCGTCCAAAAAAAGGATATTTCTGGCTGCTGGTCCTTATAGTTCTTATGTCCCTGGCCAATGCCGCACTCCTCGACCCTAAAGTTACTGAACGTATGCAGAGTACAAATGCAGAAGAGCGCATCCCTGTCATCATCACCTTCAAGGCACAGTCGGAAAGTTATCCTGTGCGCACCTCCCGCTCAGCATCAACCGTGTCCTTAACACGTCATCCCCAAGACAATGGACTGTCTACGCTTGAACAGGAGGGTTTTGAACTCAAACGCGAGCTTCCGCAATACAGGGCTGTAGCAGGAACCCTGACACCTCAAGGCCTTGCAGCGCTACAAAGTGAAAGCACCATTGCCTCTATAGAATATGATACTGTACTCAAAGTCCATCTAAGCGATACTGTTCCTATTATCCTAGCCAACAGTGTCCAGAACCTGATATATAACGGCACAGCCATCAATGGCACAGGCCAGACCGTCTGCATCCTCGATACTGGTGTCAACTATTCACACCAGTACCTCGGCAATTGCACCAACACAACATTCCTTGCCGGAAACTGCAGCAAAGTGATTGGGGGATACGATTATGCTTCCAGTCCAAACGATAATGACCCGGCAGACGACAACGGTCATGGAACACATGTAGCAGGTATCATCGCATCAGAACATCCAACCTATAAAGGCGTTGCCCCTGGCGCATCCCTTGTTGCAGTCAAGGTTTGCAACAGCTTTGGCTCCTGCAGCACCTCAAACATTGCGTCCGGCATCAATTGGTGCGTCAGCAACGCATCCCTCTACAACATCAGCGTCATTAGCATGAGTCTGGGAAGCGATGCAGTCTACACCTCAGCAGACTGCCCCACAGGAACCCTGACTACAGCCATCAACAATGCACGAGCTGCAGGCATCATCGTTGCAGTTTCCTCAGGCAACGGAGGTTCAGCAGCAGGAATCTCCTCACCAGCTTGCACGCCCAACGCAACAGCAGTAGGTGCTGTTAACAAAACCAGTGGATTTTGGCCCACAGCCAATAGGTATCCTGGCCTTCTCACCCTGCTTGCGCCTGGCGTCAATGTCATCTCTTTGAGCTATCTTGGAACAACAACAACCCTAAGCGGCACCAGCATGGCTGCACCCCACGTTTCAGGAGCAGCTGTACTTCTCCTGCAGTACAAAAAAGCAGAAAGCAACACTACACTTACCCCCACACAGCTCTTTGCAGCACTCAACCAGACAGGAACACCCGTCAATGACAGCCAGAACAACACCTACAAACTCATCAATGTCTTTGCCGCAATAGGTTCGCTGGATACCACACCTCCTATTATCACCCTCATCAGCCCCACTCCTGCCAACAACACTGACACCAACGACACCACACTCATCGTCAACATCAGCAGCACAGAATCACTTTCCTCTGCCTTCCTTGAGCTTGATGGCACCAATATGAGCATGAACGGTTCAGGTATACTATGGGAAAGAACAATAACGGGCCTATCCTTTGGTGTGCGTAGATTCAGGGTAAATGTAAATGATACAGGCAATAATTTGGTATCCTCCCAGCAGCGTATCCTTCCTATTAATAATTCCGCACCCAACATCACCTCCTTTTTCCCGCTGGAATCTGTATTTTCCATTGCAGAGCCGTCCAACCAGACCTTTAACATCACAGCAACAGACGTCGACAACGATACCCTTTCCTACCAATGGCTGGTCAATGGCGCTGGCGCAGGCACAGCAGCCACTTACACTTTCCCTGGTAACTATTCCCAGAACGGCACTTACACTGTCTCCGTACGTGTGCACGATGGCGCGGTATTTTCCACGCAAAACTGGACCATGACCATCAACAACACCAACAGGCTGCCTGGGGTGCTCAATGTCACGGTGCTTCCCCAAAATCCGCTTACGGCAGACAATCTGATATGCAACTATACATTCCTTGATCTTGACAATGAACCTGACCTATCCACCATCCGCTGGTGGATGAACGGCTCTGCTAATGTATCCCTTGAAAACAGGAGCACGATAGGCAGTGGCAACACGACAAAGGGTGATGTGTGGGGATGCAGCGTGCTTCCCTTTGACGGATTGGATATTGGCAATGAAACCTTCTCAGCTAATGTTAGTGTCCTCAACGCCATCCCTGTCATGGCTGCAATCGCCAACACCACTGCAAATGAGCTGCAACGGGTCAACATCAGTGCCAATGCAACAGATGCAGACGGCGATGCGCTTACCTATGCCATCAATGACAGCCGCTTTAGCCAGAGCGTAAACACCTTCACCTGGAACACAACACTTACCGATGCAGGAACGTATGCCCTGCGGTTCAATGTCAGCGATGGAGCTGCGGTAGCATACCGCGATGTTGTCCTTACCATCATCAACGTTCCTGACTGCGATAACGACTCCCTTCCTTACTATGCAGATACTGATGACGATGGCGACGGCATTCTGGATGATGTGGATCCCTTTGTCGGCTGCTCTGATGCCATTTCCACCAGTTCAACAGGCGTCGCAGTGCTGCTCAACAATTCCTCAAACACATCAGGTTCGCTGAACAGCACAGAAAATGTAACCTTACAAGTAGGAAATGAAACCGTCGTTGAATTTTCCTTCAATTTCAGCAACGCAAGCCTGCGCCTGTACAACGTTTCGTTAGAAAGGCAGACCACAGGATATGGTGCGTTTGCCATTGCAAACCTCACTTTGCCATCCAGCGTTACGAAGAGCATCTACATCTCCAAAGTAAACACTTCCTGGCAAAATGCCTGCATAAGGGACATCGGGAGTACAACCATCTCCTCTATCAGCGCAGGATGCAACGCCACCAATGAAACATATATCTCATGCAACAACACTACCCAGTCAGGATATACCTGCTTTGATTTAGGCAGCACTTTCAAGATAACTGGTCTGCGCCATTCCGCAGTTGCACAAACGTGCACCACAAGCTGGAGCTGCACGGACTGGAGTTCCTGTTCTGAAAGTACACAGACAAGGGCCTGCACTGACGCCAACGGATGCGGGATCACCGCAGACAAACCTGCAGAATCACAATCCTGCAGCGGCGGCGGCAGCCCTCTCTTCATGAAAGGGGGGGGTGGAGGGGGAGGCGGTGGAGGAGGGAGCGGAAGTTCTCCACTCTTCCTGAAAATAAGCAGCGAAAGTGCAACAAGCATCAGCCATTCCTTTGCCACACTCACTAAAAAAGCAGGAATCAACATCACTATAAACAAAGAGGCCATACCTATCACCACATTTATTGCATCGCTTCCCGCTGACATCACACACAAGACCGTACTGACCTTCAATGCCATAGAAGTGCCGTCTCCGCGACCTGTAGGGCAGGTCTATGGTACTTTCCTCATAAGTGCTGTCAGCCTCGACAAGAGCGACATTACACAAGGAACGATAACCGTTGCAGTTGACAAATCCTGGTTCTTAGAACAGGGATTACAGACACAAGATGTGGTCATTAGTCAGATGAAGGGGAATGTATGGAGTGACCTTCCTACAAAAATCATAGGAGGGACAAAAACCTCTGTATCATATGAAATGCCTTTTGTAGATTTTGGCACCTTTGCTATAAGGATTCCTCCTCAGATCCCTGCACAGGACGAAGTACCTCCCCAGAACACCTCTGCACTAAACCAGACATCTCAAAATGCAACCACATCACTGCCTCCTGTCCTTGAACAACCTGCCCAGGTCGCGCCTGCATTAGATACAGAACAAAAGAACGAAAAAAAACAGTTGCCCTACTGGTTGGGTATTGTTGCTGTCGCCATCGTCGTAGGATTCTTCCTGGTGTATATTTTAGTCTTCCGAAGCATTAGTAAGCGACAAAAGTAATGCATAGGATAAATCGCGTACTAATGTTTGCCAGATATAGAGGAATTTGAATAACCCATAGTTTTAGTCAAAATTCCTTTAAGAGAAGTTTGACAAATAGGTGGTTAATCAAACTTCGGTAGTGTCTTATTAAAGATACTTTAATTTTGTATGAAGAAAATTTCCCCATGTCCAGACCTTGGTTGCTTGTCCTTCGATTATTGCTGGTGTCAGTTTTTCGTTGATAGGTTTCATGAAATTCCAGTAGAATTGGAAT
>JACRKK010000029.1 GCA_016219795.1 Candidatus Woesearchaeota archaeon
ATTCCAATTCTACTGGAATTTCATGAAACCTATCAACGAAAAACTGACACCAGCAATAATCGAAGGACAAGCAACCAAAGTCTGGACATGGGGAAATTTTATTCATACAAAATTAAAGTATCTTTAATAAGACACTACCGAATACTCTTTAAATAGTTTAAGCTGTTCTATGTGCTTGAGACTCTATGAACCAAATCCATCATATCTATAAGGAACTTCTTAAGAAATATGGCCATCAAGGATGGTGGCCGCTTCTGGATGTTGCACGCAAGCATGCAGGCAAGCAGCCAACCAAGACAGGCAGCGTGCAGGGTTATCATCCCGGTAATTATTCTTATCCCCAAACAGATGCGCAGCACTTTGAGATATGCACCGGAGCAATCCTCACCCAGAACACTGGCTGGATGAATGTGGAAAAAGCATTGGTACTTCTTGCAGACAATGGTCTTCTGGATCCCCAAAGTATTGTCCGCGCAGACGATACCACCCTGAAGCAAGCAATCAAATCTGCAGGATATTTCAACCAAAAAGCAAAGAAGCTAAAGATTTTTGCAAATTTTTTTCTTGCAGAGGAAAAACCCACCCGCAAGCAGCTTCTTTCTTTGTGGGGCATCGGACCAGAGACTGCAGATTCTATTCTTCTTTATGCCTACAAGCGTCCGGTCTTTGTTGTTGATGCCTATACCCGCCGCATCTTCTCACGGCTTGGCTTCTTCGACATAGATACGGACTATGATGAGATTCAGGCACTCTTTGAGCGCAGCCTTCCTCCCGATTATAGAATATATCAGGAATATCATGCGCTCATTGTTGAGCATGCCAAACGCTGCTATATGAGAACATCCACAGAACCCTGTTTCTTGGAACGAATATAGGCCCACACATAGAGTGCACAGGCGATGATAGCTGCCCAGTCTACTATCTGACAAACGGAACAGATACTCTTCAGAACGAAGAACTGCAAAATAAGCAGGCGGACGGCAAACAACGCACCTCCTATAAACAGCACCAACAGGACTTCTTCAGAAGGAATCTTTGTTAATCTAGACAACGGTTTTCCAACCAAAAGAAGCATCAGAAGAACCGCATTAAACGCCACGCCGTACCACGGCAGTTTGATACCAAATAATGTAGAATATACACTGTTCTGCACCTTCTCGCATGCAGACGGACCGTCTGAGACTAAGCAGACAGTGTTCTTCTCAACATCAAGATAAAGTGAAAAAAGTATGCTGGCTACAACCAGTACTATGAGAATGATCTTCAGGCTCTTTTTTGCATCCATGGTCTTATTCTTTGATGATTCCATAGCCAATGAGCCGGAAACGTGTGCCCATTCTTCTGGAGATTGTTATCCTTGAACCAACAGCAGTGCATATGGGTAGCTTAAGTTTACATTCAATGACATCTTTGGAAAGCCTGCTGACAACGCCTACGGTTGCTGCAGAATTTGCATTTAGCATAAGGGTCTCTCCCATCTTCAAAGGATCAACGACCGTATCTTCTTTGATGCCGACCACCTTTTCAAGGAGGTGTGTCTCCAGTTTCAGCGTCTGCCACACCGGAGGCAATTTGCCTGGCAGTCCAACAACAGATCCTGTAAGGGTATCTGATTTTACAAGGGATGGATCAAGATAGGTAGCAATGGCAATAGAACCGCCAGGATATGCCTCTTCAACTTTCTGGTCCCCAGTCATAAGTGCAGCAACTTTTGTAAAGAGCGGTTTATAGATCTTCTGATTTCTTTCTTCTACCATTCTTCCTGGTTTGATCTCGATTTCATCACCCACATGCAACGTTCCCTGCTGCAATGCTCCACCAAGGACACCACCTGCAAGTCCGCTTAATGGTGCACCAGGTCTGTTGACATCGAAGCTTCTTGCAACAAACATGATAGGATCTTTGGAGGGATCACGTTTTGGTGTGGGGAAATGTTCTTCAATGGTTTCGATGAGAACATCTACATTGATATTGTGCCGTGCAGAGATGGGAATGATGGGTGCGTTCTCAAACCGTGTTCCCCGGACAAATTCTTTAATCTGTTGATAGTTCTTCAGTGCATCTTCCTTTTGGACGAGATCTACCTTGTTTTGAACGATGATGATCTTGGTTATACCACTTATCTCAAGGCCCATGAGGTGCTCTTTGGTCTGAGGCTGGGGGCATGTCTCGTTTGCTGCGACAAGCAGGAGCGCGCAATCCATGATGGTAGCACCGCTTAACATGGTTGCCATAAGGCTTTCGTGGCCAGGTGCGTCGACAAACGAGATTCTTCTCAGAAGGGTGTACGCTTCATTATTGCGCTTTGCCATCTGCTCTGTTGTATGTTTCCCGTCCTTTGTTTTTACAAACGCAGTATTGGCATAGCCAAGCCGAATGGTAATGCCTCGTTTAATTTCTTCAGAATGGGTGTCTGTCCATTTGCCGCTCAAACGCTCAGTCAGTGTTGTCTTTCCATGATCAACATGACCTACAAGCCCGATGTTAATGACTGGCTGGATACGATCCAACTCTGGCAGTACATTATTCTTTTCTGCAGGCTGCTCTTTCTGTTCTGGTGCCTGTTCTTTGGCTTGTTTTTTCTTTGCGACTCTAATCTCCCCCTTTATTCTGCTTTGGGCACTTCAGCAGGCTTTGCTTCCGATGGTGTTGCTTGTTTCTTCTTGGCTGCTCTGCGCACAGCACGTGGCTGCTTTTCTTTTCTCACATCAACTTCTGCCAGAGGTGCGCTACCCTGTTTGGTCACTTTGAGATTGATCTGTGCAGTCTTCTCGTGGACGGTGTTGCCGCATACGGTCTTTCTTTTCTTCATGCCTGGCAGTGTTTTCTGGTGCCCTATTCCTTTGACAAGAAGGATCTTCTTTCTTCCCATGCCTGGTACATCTTTACGCATGGGAAATCCACAATAATCAGAACCACCGGTGATGACAAATTCATAGCCAGTCATATCGATGACTTCTCCTTTGACGGTATCGCCAACCTTCAATCCAAGAAATGGTTTTGCTGCTTCATCTTTGATGTCTTTCTGGAAACAGTTGCCTGTTGACGGATTTGCAATAACCAACTTAAATTCTGCCATGGTTTCTACCCCCGAGGACTTTTGGCTTCTTTACAAAACCACCCAATGGGCGCCTCAGCAAGCAGGTTGGAAACGGCCTTCATTTATAAAGGTGATGGATGCGGAGTTACGCCCCCCTATTCATATAATGCCGGACACGCAAATCATCCTTTTTATCTATCTGCTTGAGCTTTTTTTGCTCTTTTGGGGGTGCATGTTCTTCTGCGTGCGCATGCATGGTTGTGGAGTATTCTTTCAGATGGAGTTCGACTGTGGACAACTCCTCCTCTGACATGGTCTTCTGCGGCCACAGGAAATTAAGACCATCGTTTTGTTTACGGGGTAGGATGCTTAGCGTGAAATGACCAAATTCCTGGCCAGCCGGAACGCCGTTATTGATAATGATGTTAGTGCCCTGGGCCTGCAACGCTTCGAATACAGATGTGGATATCCTATTGGTGACTTTTGTACAGTGGGCAAGCGTTTGTTCTGACACCTGTTCAAAAATGGTAAAATGTTCTGACGGTGCAACAATGATGTGGCCCGGTACTGCTGGCTTTTCGCTCAAGAACGCAACCACTTTTCCGTCGTTGTAGAGCACTTTTGCTCTGCCTCCTCCTCTGGCAATCGTGCATATCTCGCAGGGTGCTTCGGTCATGTTAACCAAGCATCTCCGCTATTTTATCAAGATCGATGTCGTCATCCTTGTCTTTCTTCTGTGGTGTGAACCGCGAGGTAATTTTGTTTAAATCGTGGGTTGGTTCTTCATGGTTGGAAGAGGTATGGCTTTCTTCATTTTCTGGTGGGTTATGGCTCTCTTCTGGGTGATGATATTCTTCTGCTTCAGGGCTATGACTTTTGGTATCCTGTTTTTCAGTTATGCCAAACGCCTTGTTGATGCGTTCTTTGAGACGGTTGTAGATGAGCTTTTCGTCTGCGGGATTGATGCTTTGTTTTGGCAGCGAGAAGATCTTGACGTTGTCTCCTTCTTTTCTTGGGATGATGTGCACCATGAAATGAGGAGCGCGCTGGCCTGCAGCAGCACCATTGGCCACAAAGATGTTGGTGCCTTTGACCTGAAGCGCTCGAAGCACTGCATGGGACAGATTCTTGGCAATGGCAAAGACGCGCTCTATGGTTTCGTCAGGAATCTGGGGCATAATCTGGTAATGTTCCCTTGGCATAAGAAGGACATGGCCAGGATTGAGTGGATTGATATCGAGAATAGCTATGACTGTCTCATCCTCATATACTTTCTTGGAAGCGACCCTTCCGGATATGATATGGCAGAAGATGCAGTTCTGTTTCTGCAGCGCCCGGATTTCCTCAGGGCTCATATTCTTCAGCTGCTCTGCTGTTAACTGGCTCGCCTGGCCGCCATGACCCCCCCCTTCGCTGTGGCTGTCATGGCCATGGCTATCATCATGGCTATGCTCTTCATGCCCGTGGTCGTGCCCGTCTGACATATATCTTCTTCCCATGCCTGTGTCCTATTTATACTTTGTGCTCATAAAAACAAAACCTTTAAATAAAGCGGGTTGTATTCCTTTAGATATGGCATCACAAGACCGCGTAAATCTACCGTCTGGCATCGGAGGCTTAGTCAGGTATTTTGACGATTACAAAAGCAAGATAGAATTCCAGCCTGGCCACATCATCACCCTGGTGGTTGTTGTCATCATCATTGAGATTCTGCTCTTTACCTTTGGCAAGAGCTGGTTTGGGATTGGATAAGGAATCACATTTCTTTTTCGGTGTGTATACTATTTGGTAGTGTCTTATTAAAGATACTTTAATTTTGTATGAAGAAAATTTCCCCATGTCCAGACCTTGGTTGCTTGTCCTTCGATTATTGCTGGTGTCAGTTTTTCGTTGATAGGTTTCATGAAATTCCAGTAGAATTGGAA
>JACRKK010000030.1 GCA_016219795.1 Candidatus Woesearchaeota archaeon
CTAGCGAGAGCACTATAAAAAAAGAGCATAATAAGGAAAATGAGTGAAAGTCAAAGAAGATAACAACCATTTCTATTGCAGATTTCTAGACGAAAAGGTATTTTTTTTCAAAAAATAGGGTTATTCCAAGTTCTCTATAATCAAATTAAAGAATTTTTGACTCAATTAAACAATATGACCTACAAAAAAAGTCATAGTGAGATTGATATGTTTATTAATCGTACCATTGAAAAAGTGAAACCGTAAGCTTTATTTTTAGTTTTTATAGAGAAAGAATATAACGTACCGTATGTGCAGCGATGCAGGGCTTATGAAGTGGTAAGGCATTCTACTTAATAGTGGATATTCTTCATCTCCATTAAGAGAATTCGTACATCCTCCAGCTTCCCTTCCTCCGACTCTCCAACTGTATATTTTCTGCAGATCTCACTCCCTACAATAAACCCATCAGCACCGGCAGCCAAAACGTCTTTCACATCCTCTTTATCTTTGATACCAAAACCTATGAGAACTGGAATAGAGGAGAATGTGCGTATCTTTGCAATAGTTTCTTTGACTTGCTCCTGCTGCTTGGATGCGCCGGTAACACCAGAAAACGCGGTGACATAGACAAATCCTTGTGCCTTCTCCAGAATTTTTTGCATCCGTCCCTTAGGTGTCGTAGGAACAATAAGATAGATAAGTGCAATGCTTGCTATTGTGCACGCATCACACAGCGCAATTGATTCTTCCAGCGGAAGATCAGGAACAATAAGACCCTGTATGCCTGCACTCTTCATTGCTGCAACAAAGGCTAGCATGCCTCTTTGAAAGATAACATTGTAGTACGTTGTCAGAACAATCGGAAGAGCAGGGTGTTTATTCCGCACCCGTTCTGCAAGCGCAAAAACCGATGGAGGTGTTGTGCCAGACTCCAGCGCACGCTGACATGCTTCCTGAAAAACAGGTCCGTCTGCCAGCGGGTCTGCGTACGGAATGCCCAGTTCCAGGATACCAACACCATTATCCACCAGTACATCAATCAGTTTTTCTGAAAATTCAAGTGTTGGGTCACCAGCATAGACATGTGCCATAAAAACGGGTTTTTTGTTGAAAACAGTGGTAAGCAACATTATTTCACCTCCAGATATTTCTGGATGTGGTACATGTCCTTGTCCCCCCTTCCTGAAAGGTTGATGATAATTAAATCACCGTTTTTCACCTGCATCCTAAGCGCATACGCAACTGCATGGGCAGATTCTAGAGCAGGAATTATCCCTTCATCCTTTGAAAGCACGCTGACTGCCTCAACAGCTTCTCTATCCGTTACGGAGACATATTGTGCCCTGCCGATTTCTTTGAGATGCGCATGCTGTGGCCCAACTCCAGGATAATCAAGTCCTGCAGAGATGCTGTATGCCTCTTCTATCTGGCCATGGTTATCCTGCAACACAAAACTGTGAGCACCCTGGAAGATGCCTTCTCTTCCTTGAGAAAGTGTTGCTCCATGCTTCTTTCCGTCACCGCCGGGCTCAACTCCGATTAATCTCACGCCAGCATCAGGGATGAAAGCATGAAATATGCCGATGGCATTTGACCCGCCGCCAACACAGGCAAGGATGGCACCCGGCAATTTTGCTTCTGCATCAAGGATCTGCTTCCTTGCTTCCTCTCCTATGATTTTTTGGAAATCACGCACCATGGATGGGTAAGGGTAGGGTCCTGCAACTGTTCCAAGACAGTAATAGGTATCCCTAATATTTGTTGTCCAATCTCTCAGTGCTTCACTTACTGCATCTTTTAACGAGCCCTTATTCAAGGAGATTTCTACAGGATGGACTGTTGCCCCACACAGCTTCATGCGCAGAACATTGAGTTCCTGGCGTTTGATATCTTCAATGCCCATATAAATCTCTACAGAAATGCCAAACAATGCTCCAGCCATTGCTGTGGCAATGCCATGTTGGCCTGCTCCCGTTTCTGCAATAATGCGTTTCTTGCCCATGGTTTTTGCAAGCAGAGCCTGGCCTAAGACATTGTTGGTCTTGTGCGCACCGCCATGCAAAAGATCCTCCCGCTTCAGATATACTTTACAGCCAACCCGTTTTGAAAGATTCTCTGCATAGTAGAGTGGTGTTGGCCTGCCGGCATAGTGTTTAAGATAGTAGGATAGTTGTTTTTGGAACACAGGGTCTTTCTTTGCCTCCAGATATGCCAATTCAAGTTCTTCTAGTGCAGGCATCAGTGTCTCTGGGACAAAAGTGCCGCCAAATTTTCCAAAATGCGTTTCTGCCTTCATGCGCTCACCTGCCGAATAAACTCCTGCATTTTGCGTGCATCCTTTACGCCGTTTTTTGATTCCACACCGGAACATACATCCACACCAAAGGGGTCCAAAAGCCGGACAACTTCTGCCACATTTCCTGCGTGAAGCCCCCCTGCAACAAACATTTTCTTTGGAAAGGAGGTTAGAATGGTGGGATCCATTTTTTTTCCAGTGCCTCCATAAAGCACAGGGTCATATGCATCAAAGAGACTACCAAACACATCAATTCCTGCAACAGCAGGGATTTTTCCATCAACACCATACGATTTGATGACGGGTAGGGAAGATGTAATGTCCGTCTCGTCTCCATGCAACTGGATCATGGAGATACCTGTCTGTGTTGCAATCTGTTCAACCACCTCCTTTTTTTCGTTAACAAAAACACCAACAGGTGTGATGGAGTTTGGAAGCTCAGCAATAATCGCTGCTGCATGCTCCGGTGCAATGTACCTTGGGCTTTTTGCATAAAAATTAAATCCCAGAAAATCAGCACCAGCATCCACTGCTGCAAGCGCATCCTTTAGTGATGTAATCCCGCATATCTTGACTTTCGTTCTCCGCATACTTCTCATGGTCTCAAGAAGACTCCCTGATCTCATAAAATGGGTGCCGATCAAAACAGCGTTCGTGTTGGCATTTTGGATATCATCATACCTTTGAAATCCAGATTCGCTGACGAGAATAACTGAAGAGGGTATTTTCTCACTGAGGCGTGTAGTGGTATTCCTATCAATCACAAAGGTAGAGAGGTTCCGGTTGTTTATGCCGATTATGGACGCGCCAGAAACCAGTGCCTTCTTTACTTCCGGAAGAGTATGCACCTCCACCAGGCATTCCATGCCCAGCTGTTCGGATTTTCTGCGAAAATCCGTGAGCTGCTTGGAGGTAAGAAGCGAAGCGATGAGGAGTATAGCGTCAGCACCTGCAGCGTAGCTTTCATGTATCTGCATCTCATCAATGATGAAATCTTTGCGAAGGACAGGAAGGGCGGTATGCTTCTTCACTTCGCTGATCCATGCAATAACTCCACCAAAGAATTGCGTGTCGGTGACTACAGAAATTGCGCTTGCATATGGCTCATAGGAAGAAATGATGGAGGCAATGTCTATATGCTCCTGTAAAATGCCTGCAGAGGGCGATTGTTTCTTTATTTCTGCAATGATATTATGCATACCTCTAAGACAATTGCTTAATCTTCTGAGAGGAGCAGTTCGTCTAGGGAAAGTTCTACCTTTAAACCCTGCTACTTCATTTTCTTTTTGTCTAATTATTTGCTGTAAGAACATGGCTTGCCTCCTGCAATTCCTTGAGCTTCTGCATGGCAACGCCAGAATCAATGACCTGCACTGCGCATGCTACACCTTGCCTAAAATTAGACGCTTTTCCTGCAAGCATAAAACCAGCAGCAGCGTTCAAAAGCACAGCATCTCTTTTTGCTGACTTTTTTCCCAAAAAAAGGTCACTAATTATCTGTGCGTTTTCATAACTGCTTCCGCCTCTAAGATCTTCAAGAGGAGCTTTTTGAAGGCCAGCATCTTCCGGATTTAAGAAAAAGGTATGTATCTTACCTTCATCTAATATAGTGATCTTAGTGCTTGCATGAAGCGCAATTTCATCCATGCCGAATCCATGTACCACCATGGCATTCCTCATGCCGCGCATCTTCAGCACCTCTGCATACAGTTCTGTAAGTGCTGGGTCGTAAACCCCAATAATCTGGCTGCTTAATGGCGCAGGATTCAGAAGCGGCCCCATCATATTGAAAACAGTCCGGATGCCAAGCTCTTTACGTACACCTGACAGGTTTTTGAAAGCAGGATGATACAGTGGTGCAAAAAGAAATACCCAATGATTGGTTTTCAAAAAAATTTCTGCCTGCTTTGCATCAAGCTGCGTGGCAATGCCCAAAGCCTCTAACACATCCGCACTGCCACATGAAGAAGAGACTGCCCGGTTCCCATGCTTTGCCACAGGAACACCGCCTGCTGCAAGTACCAGAGCAGATGCTGTTGAAATGTTGAAGGTATGGCTGCCATCTCCACCTGTGCCACAGGTATCCAGAAGAGAGGGAATGTCCATCCGTAAAGGAACTTCATACTGTTTTGCAGTCTCGACAAAGGTCAACAGTTCAGCGGGCATAATGCTTTTGGCTGCAAGCGCAACGAGCATTCCTGCAGCTTGTGTAGGTGTATACTTGCCGGTGACCAACCCCTCCATAAATTCTTGCGCCTCACTTAGGGTAAGCACCTTTTTTAGGAGCAGCTTCCTTAAAATATCAGATGCATTCATCTTATCAGCTCCACTACATTTTGTAGGATTTGTGTTCCATAGGGTGTGAGGATGGATTCAGGATGAAACTGTACACCAAACATTTTTTCCTGCATATGCTCAATGGCCATCGGCAGGCCGTCTGCAGTTGCAGTAACTACAAAATGTGGAGGGATAGTGGAGCCATAGAGGGAATGATATCGCCCTGCAAAGAAAGGGTTGGGCACGCCGTGAAAAAGAGGTGTGCCGGTATGTGCGATCACCGATTTTTTACCGTGAATAGGAATCGGTGCAAGGGTGACTTTTCCACCCAGTGCTTCTATCATTGCCTGGTGTCCAAGACAGATACCCATCAATGGAATTTTTCCGTGATATTTTTGGATAAGGGGGATACAGATACCTGCATCCTGTGGATGCGATGGTCCGGGGGAGATGACGATAAGTTTGGTGTTATGGGTTTTGAGTAAAGCGTCCAATTGCTCTATAGGGCTATCATTTCTAAGTACCTTTAGTGTGCAGCCTAATTTTCTGAATTCATCGACCAGATTGTAGCTGAAGGAATCAAAATTGTCAATAAAGAGAATATTCATGGTTCCACCCCCAGTGCCGCCAGGCATGCTGCGGCTTTCTTTTTTGTTTCTTCTGCTTCGCGTTCTGGCACGGAATCATAGACTATGCCTGCGCCTGATCTGACTTGTGCCATGCCTCCCTGAAGAACTATGGCACGAATAACAATGCATGAATCAAAATCACCAGCAGGAGTGAGATAACAGACCGCACCTCCATAAAATCCACGTTTTGTCTGCTCATATCTTCTGATAAGCTCCATTGCTTTTATTTTTGGCGCACCCGTTAAAGTTCCCATATTCATGGTTGCTGCGTAAGCGTGCAGCGCATCAATATCTGACCTTAGTGTACCTTGGACTGTAGAGACCAGATGCTGCACATGAGAATACTTCTCCACCTCCAGAAGCTTGGTTGCGGTTCGTGTTCCAGGAATAGATATACGAGCTATGTCGTTTCTTGCAAGATCTACAAGCATGCAATGCTCTGCAAGTTCTTTGGGATCCAGCAAGAGATCAAGTTCAAGACGGCTGTCAAAATCTGCGTCGATAGCATTTCCACTTTTCCCCCGTGGCAAGGTTCCTGCAATAGGTTTTATCTCTGCAATCTTATGCTTTTCTCCTGTCACTTTAAGACAGGTCTCCGGGCTTGAGCCAAGGAGAGTAAACTCTGCATTCTCCATAAAGAACATATAAGGTCCTGGATTTATGGCCTTTAGCCGTGCATAGATGCCGAGGTGGTCTTCGGTTGATGGAATAGAAAACGTCCGGGAAAGAACGCACTGAAAGACATCGCCTGCCCTAATGTGCTCTTGCATCTGCTCCACTTTTTTTATAAATGTTGCATCATCCTCTGAGACCGTAGCATAAGACTGTGTAGATGATGGCGGTAGGTAAGGAGGTACTATTTTCATGGCTGACTCATAACGTTTGAGGGCGTCCATCAACAAATACTGTTTTTGGGTGCCTTCAGGTACACTGGCAAGCAAGTAAGTCTTGTTTTGAAGATGGTCCATGACAAAAAGTTCTGTTGCATAATAAAAAAGAAAATCAGGGATCTCATTTTCCTGTTGCTGTTGCCGGGGTAGTTTCTCAACATAATCAATGGCATCGTAGCTGATAGCACCAAATAGGCCGCAAAAGGGTATCTGAAGTTTCAATGTGGGTACGAAGGCAAAAGCAATTTTGCGCAAGAAATTAAAAACCGCAAGGTGCTGAAGCCGCTCTTCTTCGTCATTATGCTTCTTGTTTTCAGGAATAGTGCCCCTCAGTATTTTTCCATCCGCTTCTATGGAGGAGAATTGTGTGTCAATCGAAAACCGACCACCATCGATCACAGACCGATGGCATGCTCGCCTTCGGCTTGGGTCGGTTTTCTCCGACCCTACGTTTTCCATTGAACCACTAGTGGACACACTAGTGGAAAACGCAGATTTTAGAAGCAAGAGCATCTGCTCCCCCACTGGATTTAGTGCCTCTATTTTAAAATAAGAGTTCTTGATACAAATGCATAAAGAAGGGTTAACGCACCCTATACTTTTTTCTCCATATTTTTTGACATGGTCTGCGGACTCTAAAAGAAAGGCGTGTTTTGTATGCTGCTTTAAGGAACGGAAGAGTCCAACAGGGTCAGCTGTTCCCTGCACAATTTTGTAAACGGTTTCTAATTTCATGGAAGTATCCTCCCCTCAAAAACTGCAAGGGATCTTAGTTGCTGCATTAATTGCTGAAATTGTGTGAAGGTGAGTGATTGTTTTCCGTCGGACAACGCCTTCTCTGGTTGAGGATGGATTTCCACCATGATGCCATCTGCTCCTACAACAAGTGCTGCTTTGGCAAGCGCAGCGACAAAGGTGCGGTTGCCCGCAGCATGGCTGGGATCCACGATAACAGGGAGATGGGTTTTTTCTTTGAGGACAGGGATTGCCGTAAGATCTAGAGTATTTCTGTAGGCAGTCTCAAAGGTCTTGATACCTCGTTCGCAGAGGATGACCTGGGAATTGCCTTCTGCCATGATGTATTCTGCGCTCATCAAAAATTCCTGGATGGATGCAGACATACCGCGTTTGAGGAGGATTGGCTTTTGTGTCTTACCCACCTTTTTTAGGAGGGTAAAATTTTGCATGTTCCGTGCACCGATCTGAAGGATATCTGCATATTTTGCAACCAGCTCCACCTGCTCAGAATCCATGACTTCCGTTACCACAAGGGTTCCAAACTGATTACATGCTTTTGCCATGAGTTTTAGGCCTTCTTCTCCCATCCCTTGGAAACTATAGGGCGAAGTACGTGGTTTGAAGGCACCGCCCCTCATGAAATGGATCCCCTCTTCCCTAAGCAGTTCACCTGTTTTTTGTATCTGCTCTTTTGATTCAACAGAACAGGGGCCCGCAATGACCGTAAAGTGAGGGTTTCCAATCTGCTGGTCTCCCAGAGATATGACGGTTTCTGCAGGATGCAGTTCCCTGCTAGCAAGTTTGTAGGGGGCGAGCACGGGGATTATTTTTTCAACACAGCTGTAGTTGTCCAGATGCAGGGATTCAATGGAGCGCTCATCGCCCAGTGCACCAAGGACAATCTTTTCCGTGCCTGGCATATAGAGGGGCTCAAGACCCAGGCCTGCAATCCTTTGCAGTATGGCATCTACCTCTTCCTTGGGCGTGTTGTTCTTGAGCACAATGATCATAAGAGTTTTGGAGCTTGGGGGGAATATATAATAATTACGGCATAAATAGAAATATTTATATACTTTCGCAATAATATTAGTTAATATGTCACAAATGGAACAAACATTTTTGGGATTTCTTAACAGGCATCCTGAGGTACGGGCATCGCTTTCTTTGGATCTTGTCAATACGCGCGCACTGGCGCGCTTCTTCATGAAAGAGGAAGAGATATCAGGAAGGCAGATGGAGGCCGTGGTTGCCATGATGCGAAGGGCACCTCTTGAAAAGTTGCGGGGTAGCGTCAATCCTAAGGCCTTTTCTTCCATGAAAATAGCCACTAAAGATGATATCGCCATCTTAGACTATGCAAAGTCAAAGGATGTGGTTGAGCGCATCAAGAACGTTGTGGGTCTGGTTGCCTATGACAAGAACGAAACCCTCAAAGTGGTGGTGGGTGCGCACACCCTCAAAGTCATTGTGGACCATTCTGCAAGCAAAAGCGTTAAAGAAGCATTGGGAAAACTGGGCTTGCGCAAGGAGTATACTCACATTTCCGAGATTAGTCTCTTATTTTCAGAGGAGGCGCATGATCAAAAAGGGATTGTTGCGTACGTGACTAGCCAGCTTCTGATGAACGCCATCAATTTGCAGGAAGTCCTCACCTGCACGCCAGAGCTGCTTCTCTATGTGGACGAGTCACAAGCGCTCAAGGCGTTTGAGGTGTGTAAGAGAATAAAAACACAATGAAGCTTACTCTTTGACGTACAGAGAAGGGAAATTATTGTTTTATGTCTCTTATATCAATCCATCGGTTCTCTTTAAACACCCAATGCATTCCATCACCCTTACAAAGAAGATGGATGTAGGAATCACTACTTTTCCGATAAATCATAAGGGGATGAGTCTGATCCCCTTCAAAGCATTCTAAATATTTAAGAATGTTGGGATTATTACACAAAGGACATGACTCTAGCGTTTGGCATTGTATAACCTTCAAATTATTTTTTGGCATTGTTTTACCTCCTTCTATAAACCAAGTTATAAGCGTATAGAATTAATAAATCTTTGGGTTAACTAAAACTAAATCGCAATCTATAGGCACAGAAATTACTAAACTCTTCCCCGTCATTTCCTTAGGCTTTGGGATGCCCATCAACGCAAGAATGGTGGGGGCAACATCCTTGAGTTCTCCATCAGAAAGCTTTACTTTCTGGAGACTTTTATCCTTGCTCAACAGAAAAAAGGGCACAGGATTACAGGAGTGGGATGGTCTTGGACTACCATCGGGATACAGTTTCTCCTCTGCGTTGCCATGATCAGAGGTGATGCAAACAACATATCCTTGGTTGAGTGCTGTCTCAACCACCGTCTTGTTACAGGCATCTACGGTTTCCACTGCCCTTATGATCGCTTTTTTGTTGGATGAATGCCCCACCAGATCGCAGTTGGCAAAATTGATAAGGATAAATGAATATTTCCCCGTTTTAATGGCTTTTACTGCTTCTCGAGTAATCCCATGGGCATTCATCTCCGGCTGCAGATCGTAGGAGGGCACTTTAGGAGAAGGAACCATAGCACGTGCTTCTCCTGGATAGGGAACTTCCTGTTGGGAATTGAAAAAATAAGTCACATGAGGATATTTATCTGTCTCTGCAATTCTCATCTGCTTCAAGCCTTGTTCAGCAATAATTTTCCCAAGATTCAGATTAACAACCGGTTCATGAAAAGCAAATGGACAGGTGAAGGTGGGATCATACTCGGTGAGCGTAAAAAAGGCAGTTTTAGGATTCTTCTTGCGTTTAAATCCAGCAAACATTTTCTGCGTGAACGCAGCATTTAATTGACGTGGCCTGTCTGTTCTAAAATTGAAGAAAAGGACAACATCATTATTTTTAATGGGCTGGAAACCAGCGACAACCGTTGGCTGGATATAATAATCAGTCTTA
The DNA here is from genome assembly GCA_016219795.1 of Candidatus Woesearchaeota archaeon. Lineage (GTDB taxonomy): Archaea > Nanobdellota > Nanobdellia > Woesearchaeales > JACRKL01 > JACRKK01. Next base: position 9,749 of record JACRKK010000030.1, read on the forward strand.
TCTCCGCGCTTATATGCCTGCTTCACTGCGTCGCCTGGTGTTTTGGCAGCAAATCCTTTTCCTTGTGTCAGGAGTTCGTATGCCTTTTGTGTTCTGTCCCAATTCTTATCCCGGTCCATGGCGTAATATCTTCCCACCATGGACGCAATAGTTCCAAGTCCTAGCTCCTTACATTTCTGTTCTATTTCACCAATGTATTTCCCTGCAGACTTTTCCGGAACATCCCTCCCATCAGCAAAAAAATGGATATACACTGATTTTACCTTGTGCTTTTTGGCAAGCTCGAGTGCGGCAAACAAGTGGTTAAGGTGAGAGTGTATCCCACCATCAGAACACAAACCGATGAGGTGCAACGCTTTTTTGGTTGCGCTGGCTTGTTCCATTGCATTGCTCAGCACAGCATTCTTGTAAAAATTCCCCTCTTTGACAGCCCGGTTGATTAGCTCAAACATCTGCCAGACAACTCGTCCAGCACCTAAATGTACATGGCCTACTTCTGAATTGCCCTGTGCATCATCGGGCAGGCCAACAGCATTTCCCCATGCCTTATTTTTGCCATGGGGATATTTGAGAAGGGTATCAAAAAAAGGGGTTTTTGACTGGCAGACATAATTTCCCGGACCAGGAGGAGCAATACCCCACCCATCATTGACCAAGAGCATCACTTTGTGTTTTGGTAGCAAAGTCATATTCCCTTCCACAGAATGCTCTTTTTAATAGTTTTTGGTCTGCTTGGATAATATTAAGACACCAGCCCAGATGCTGGCCTTCTATGAACCACGTCTTTTTTCCCTTGGATAACTTCCCGGGTGATGGCTGTTCCATGGACTGATTGGAACAGTTGTTTGTATGCGTTGAAGACATCTTGAGACAAATCATCTGTTTTAATGCTTGCTGTGGTTATGTAAAAATTGCCATTTCTTTTTTCTCCCTTAAAATGCATATCATTACCATAGAGTGTACCAATCCTTCCGTTACTTGCGGCAAGTAGTTCATCTTTATTTGCTTCAACTGCTGCCTTCACTTCTGTAAGAAGCGCACCATACGCATTATCTATGGCAAACAGCCGGCATAACTCAGTGAGGGGAATTTTCTTTTGGTAGGTCAGTTTAGCACCCCAGGTGTAGAGCATCTCATCCCTATATCCAGACCCCACCCCTTTTTCTGGCGGAGCAAGGGCATATTGATGCACGTAGCTGGCAAAGGCTTCAGGCCCGATAGACACTTGGATTGAAGGCACTCCGCTGGATTCCAAAGTGAAGAGAGGGAAACTATTGGTATGGGCATCGTACAGATGGCCTACATCCTCCCCCCTACAAGCATCCAGCTTCTGCCTGATGTGAGGTAATAGCCTACTAATGATTCCCTGGCTTTGGGTGCCCATATCCACAGCATGAGAAACCGGCGGGGTTTCTTTTCCAGGAGATGTCACAACAACCGGCACATTTTCAGACGATTGTTTTGATGCAATAAGCTGTTTTGCTTCTTGCGTACGGCCCCATAGCAGCAGATAGGCTGCTGTGAGGTTTTCAAGAGGATATTTTCCTGAGTTTACTATCTCTGGAAAATTATCTTTCTTAAAGAAAAACGCATCCACTAACGCATACGCATCTATCTGCATGCCAGAGGAGATGGCAGCAAACTCCTGCTGCAACGTTTCTGCAAGGAGACTATGTAAGCCATAGCTCATCTCCAGTGTAGAGTCACCAACACGCAAGCACTTGCTAGTAGGATCATATGAGGTGTTAAAAGGGGTAGATGCAGCAATGGTGGAGGCAATGCTCATGGCAAAGGAATCTATTCCCTTTGCGTAGATCCCCTGCAGAGAGACGCCCTGTTCCATTGCACGGAAAAAGGAGGTGACTTCCTCGAGTGTTGTCTGCATTCTTTGAGGTAATGATAGGGATGAATTGGACGCGACATACTCAAAATGGAGGCGAAGATTCCGCTCAGTCGCAGTGCTTGGAAAAAAGTCGTGGTACTTCTCAAGAAGTGCTAATGCTTCTTTGACAGAGTATAAAGGGATAGGTTCGTATTTTTTTGTTTGGATTCCTAACTTCTCGAGAGGCACCGCAAAAATGCCATCAAGCACCTCATGCTGAGCGACCAATGCCTGCAGATCCTCTGGGGGAAGATGATGTTCCCGAGCGTAGTCTCTGGGAGATAGAAGCCGCAAACCCATTTCGCGTTCTACAGATGAAACCAACTGGTGATAGAACCCTTCTAATTTACGACCATCCGTTCTGAAAAAGGCGTGTTGCTTCTTTCCTTCAAAGAATGGAGAGAGCATACCCTTTGCAGCTTCTGCAAAATGGGTTTTGGGATCAGCTTCGTTAGGAACCCAGAGAAGATGGTATTCCTGCTCTGTGGCATTGTTGATTCCATAAGCAATTTTTCGAATACCCGGCAATCCTTCTAGAACTTTGCTTGAAACCGCTTTGCCATCAATGGATAGGAATCCAAATCCAGCACCCCTCACAGAAATGTAATATCCTTCCTTTTTTGCATCTCGAACAGCGTAGGTCACTTTTCCCAAAGGTGCGTCGACAACAGCTTCAAGAATGATATTTGTATCTTCCGAAACCAGAGGGTCTCGCTTGGTAAGACGCCCCGGCAAACCCTCGGCAATGGCATAATTAATGCGGGGGATGCAGGCAGTTATCTCTTCACCCATAATCTCTTGGGGGTTAAAGAAAAATGGTTCAGTAGGTTGGAGTACCCGGGTTGTGTATCCTTGGCGGAGCAATTCTGCAGAAAGACGCAGTAATACTCTGCGGAAGGCAAGATAGTGCCCCTCTTTAATGGATGCATGAAAGGGGACATGAATTTCAAATGAAGTTCCCTTATGCTCATGAAGATTTTGTGGGGTTGCAAGTCCATAGACATTAGCGTGATGAATTTCAGGAATAGGTTCTATACTTGCCACCCATTGTCCGGAAAAGGCGTCCTTTGCCAGCCGCGCATGGTAGGTTGTGTGTTTGCGGTCTCTGCCAACGGTTGTGCCATGAAGAGACTCATAGACAAATTCTGAGTATACATGATAAAATGATTCCGGCGCATGTTTCTTTCCCGCAAGTTCCCCCGATGTGAGCTGCATAATTGCTGTTTCTAATTCCAAAGAGGATCTTGCTGCAATATCAATATAAGGCAGGACACCATAATGCCGCACAAAATCATGAAAATCTTCAAGAGTGACCGCAGATGATAAGGGACTAAGGAATGCAAATGGAGAGTCACTTCCTGAAGAAACTGTTTTTGGGGTGGAGTAATCAATAGGCTCCGGGGGGGACGGCAGAGTAAGCTCTTCTTTATGGATGTCAACGACTCCAGGAGACGGATGGATAATCTGCTCTATCTGCTCCCTAAGAAAAGCAGTGCGGATTTCCGTAAGTCTCCCATACTGCAAAAAATCTTTTGCCGGTCCGTCTCTTCCCAAGGGATAGCGGACAACAAACTCCTGTTCAGGCACATAAATTTTATCGATAAACGCAGCAATAACCGGGCCATATTTTTGGAAAAGGAGGGGAACAAAAAGATCTCGAGGTGAAAACCTGCCTACGCCGTCCCTCACCAGATGAGGGGTCAGAATAAGATCCAGGCTGTCTCCAACAAATTCATCGACACAATAGAGGGTAGTTACCTCAAGTGCAGGTACTCTCTGTGCTGGTAGCTGAGGCGGCGGCGTACTAACTACCGGCAACTGCTTGGGTTCACCTAAAATCCGTTCTAAATCTGCTAATTCAAAAGCCCCCATAGGTACTCAGAGCAAGGGTGACGGAAGTTTATTTATAAACCTTTGCAAGAAGAACTCCTCTGGAGTGATTATAATAAACGGTGTATATCACATAAAAACAGGCACAGAAAAAAGGATAGAGGAGGGCACGAATGCCCTCCCCATGAGCCATTGGGTACTCCCACCGTACCATAGGTACTTTTCGCGCAATTTGGTGGGTTCCAATGAGAGGAAACAAAAAAAAAGAGGCCCCTGAGGATTGAGGGGTGGTTACAGAAAAAGAGTCTTGGGGCCTCTTTTCTAGATATATCAATATCACAACTAATATATAAATGTTACGTTTTTGTATACTAATATAGAAGATTATTGCTTTTTTGGTCCCTTTAATGCATCTAAATCCTCTTGGCTATCCACATCATGGGTCGAGATTTCCCCCAATATCTTCACTATTTTAAGTTTGAAATCAGGCCGATGCAGCAGCCCGCCTATATATCTGCTTCCACCATCCTCAATTAAAGATTGAGGAAAACCGCCTTTGGTAAAATACTCAGCCACGGGACTTAAGCCAACATTCCATGCCAGAGAAGCAACCGTCCCCGGATACCTAAACTTTCTTAAACCATGCAGCTGGTCTGCCACATCTGGATTAACAGGTGCGTTGACCCAAAGGAAATTGGTCACCCGGATAGGAATAGGTGTGCCCGGGAGTACACCTTCCATACGATCTGGCAGGAGAGAGAAATACGGTCTTTTGCTAAAGTGACCATCCACTGGGCATACTTCCCTTGCCACCACAGGAAATACAAGGTTGTAGCCATGGCCTAATGCAGTTACCTGAGCAAGAAATTCTTCAATGCCTGCACCATAAGCATCGATGCCTGCATCATCCCGGATGGCACAGTCACCAGCCATGTAAAGTGCTGGTTGTCTTCCAATGGCAAGGTGCCCTCTCTCTGCATTTCTTCCTAAAGTAGTGGACTGATCGACAAACCTGACCTTTTTATAGTGAGTGAGCCTGCCATCAAGCGAATGTTCAATATCTTTTGTAGGACCTACGACGACAACGTCACCAATGGCTGAGGCTTTCTGCAGTGTTGCAAGAGTGTATTCCAACAGAGGATATTCACCCTCTACACCGTTAATTTCTCCAGGAATTCTTTGCAGATTTTTATTGCCTGTCCAGAGATATTGTTCACCATACCACCAGGAGACTGCATGCCAGAGTACCTTGTCTGACAAAGAGTCCATCATTCTTGTTCCTGCAAGCACCACCGCAGGATATTGTTCTTGTGCCATATATGCAGCGAATAGGGCATGCCTTTTATTACTTACTGTCTCTTTTGAAGAATTCTGCAATGCTTCCTATAAAATCCTGTTTGATAGCAAGGTCCATCTCTTGGGGAAAACATCGGAAATACCGTGGCCAGGTATATCGCTTATCCAAAAACACCACTACCCCACGGTCTGTCTCGCTGCGGATGCATCTGCCTGCTCCTTGCAGCGTCTTGTTGAACGCAGGAAAGAGATACCCATAATCCCATCCTTTGCCAAACTTTCGGTCATAGTAATCGATAAGTGCCTTAATAACGATGTCCGGCGGCTGGAGGGGCAACCCCACAATCACCACCCCATTCAGAAAATCTCCAGGGAGATCTATGCCCTCGGCAAAATTAGCACCCATCACTCCCAGAAGTGCAGCTCCTGTCTTCCTATAAGACTTGAAATTCTCCAGAAACTCAGCTTTCTCCTGTTTGGTCATCTGCATCTGCTCCTGAAAGATGGTCTTTTTGCAGTCCTGCATATAAGGATAAACCAAATCACGTAGAGGATAACTGGGGAAAAAAACCGCAACATTGCCGGGAATATTCTCGGCAAGGGAGGAGACAATACCTCCAATTTCCTTAAACTGCGCAGGAGAGCGCTCCTCATAGCGCGTGGTGGTTTTGGGTATGACCAGCGTGAGCTTGTTGTTTTTAGGAAACGGGCTCTCAAATACTTTGAGGGTTGTGTTCTTGGGAAACCCAAGCAAGTCCCGATACATCTCTGGAGGATGCAACGTTCCGGACATAAGAATAGTGGCGTGCGTCTTTGCAATGATGGCTCCTGCAACAATGTTAGGGTCAAGACAGGCATAGGTCAGCGTTGTCGAGGGCTCCCCATGAAAAGAGGAGGATTCTATATACCTCAAAAAACCGTCATCTTGACCCTGCCACCCTTCCAGAAACGAAGCCACAGAACGCAGGGAAGACTGGCGCTGGGCTGCAAGGACTGTATCCCCCGCAAAGGTGATGTCCTCTATAAGGGTTTCATACTCCGCAACAGCACTGACTTTATTGAAAAAATCGTCGTGAGATACCTGCTTCTGACTCTTGACGTCTTCTGCCAGTTGCAGAAGGACTTCCTGCAACCGCACGATATGCTCCATCACCTCAGGAAACTGGTGCTGCTTTGCTTCCTTGATGGCCCTCTTGAGCATGAAGCTTGTCAACCGTAGGCTGAGCAGATCCCGTATCCTGTCTGGGAGGTTGTGGCCCTCATCAATAATCAGAATAGCCTCTTCCAGCTTTTTTCCTGTTTTTGCAAAAAAGTGATCGCTTACTTTTGGATGGAAGATATAATAGTAATCTGCAACAATCACATTGGATGAAGAGGCTAGAGGAAGCACAAGTTCATAAGAGCAAAGCTCATCTTTTTTTGCTTCGTGCATCAGGTCCTCGGTGTGCATGGGTGACTGGTCAATCAGTGAGTGCAGCACCTGTGTTGCAAGCTTGGTAAGCTTGTTTTCTGTCCGGGTATTGTTATAGTAGGTGCATTGGCCATCTTCCCTCAACTTTTTGCAGTACTCTGTAAAATCCGAGGTGGAAAGTTTTGCTGCATGCTCCTGGCTGCACATCCATTTTTTGCCGATCATATCTGCGGCAGGTATCTTCTTGCCGGATTTCTCTTTTATTTTCCTCAAAGTGTCTATGGCAATCCGATGCTGGGTATGCCTGGAGGTCAGGAAAAACACCGTCTTGTCATGCTCCATCCCAAAAGCAAGGGCAGGGGCAAGAGCTGCTGCGGTCTTGCCAAGTCCAGTGGGGGCATGGACAATAAGATGAGATTTGGATGCAATAGCCTCTGCAACAGCATCCATGCATTCTTTTTGCACATTTCTTATCTGCTCATGGGGAAATAAGGAAGAGGCCATCCCCCTAGGCATTGGAACCTCTTATATAATCTTTGTGGAACAAAAAGGCAAAGCATATAAATAAGAAGCACCAAGAAAAAGCCATGATATTCAACAGTTCAGATGTGCCTATTCGCAGCAGTTACGAAAGTGCACCGCTTGGCATTCCTCCGGATGAGATGCCAGGCGAGATTTCTGAAAGCAGGGTCCCCAACGATTTAGGGTTAAGCATTAAGGATATAGGTATGAGCGTGCCTATGGGCATCAGCGCAGGCAACGTCCCTGGCGTTGCCGCAAAGATTAGAAGCGGTGCCGGCCACCTTGAGATTCAGTTTCCCGGCTCTTTTTCTGGTCAGCGAAATGCCCAGACCCCTGAAATGTACGGCAAAGATGCGAGACAGGCGTTGCGCGAATTGGCAGAGGCAAACGAAGTAAAGCTTACCACCCACGCTGCGTTTGGCGTCATGGGTATGATGGGGCAGAACCAGCAGGGCCAGTTCTCATTGACACGGGCACAGATGGCAGCGCATGAAGTGGAACGGGCCATTGATTTTGCAGCAGACACTGCAGGTGGAGGTGCAGTCGTATTGCACTCCGGAGAATTTGAGCGTCCGCTGACAGACATGGTCCTTGATGACCACACAGGGCGGCAAAACCTTTCACGAGACCAAGAGGGTAGGTTGCTCTTTAAGCAGAAAAAAACGGAAGTATGGGATGCAGTCTGGCAGATGTTGGATGACCGTACCTCCCAGATGATGGAGACTGTCGAGAAAGACCGTCTGGTGGCACAACCGGTCTGGAAAGTTGCAACTAAGGATTACTGGGGTGTTGATAACACCGATACTGATGAAAAGAATGCAAAGAAGGTGCTCATCAAGAAAGGAGACTACGTTGATTATGAGGGAAGAAAAATCCTTGACCCCTATGATCCCAAGAGCGGCAGGGTTCCTGAATATGACCGAGACACAGGCAGATTTAAGACCCGATTGTATCACTTTGATGATTTCAGAAAAGAATCAGAGGAATATAACAAATGGCTGGAACAGAAATACCTGCGTGATAAAGGACGAAAGCCCGGCTTCTATGAAAAAGTTTATCCCGAAGAGATGTTTATCCGCGCAACGTTGCACACCCAGGCTGGCCACTCTCGAGGTTGGGCACTCCAATATGGAGAGCACGTGGATCAGCATCTCAAAAATATTGACAAGATAAAGAAAGCGCTGGAGTTCTACAACCAGATTAAAGAGAAAGTGCCAGAGAGCGAGCACTGGAAACTTATGAAGCAGTCAGGGTATGATATTACGGGAGGACTTACGCCTCCAGATACTAAAGCACCATGGGATGCACTGCAGGAAGCGCTTAACAGGGAGCGCAAATCGCTGGAGTTTGCAAGGCAGGCATCTGCTTCACAGGAACAACAGGCAGAAGATACTGAAGAGACTGCACGTCATCTGGTAACACCCATCAAAAGATTGGAGCGTGAAGGAATCAGGCATTATGCTGAATTAGGTATTCATGCATTCCGGCGGAGCAAAGATCCAAACAACCCTGTGTTTGTTGCCATTGAAAACCTATTCCCCGAAAAATTCGGAAGCCATCCTCAAGAGCTCAAATGGATTGTCCAGAAGACTAGGCAGCGATTTGTTGATATTCTCACTTCTCAATATATGGATCTTGGCGATTCCAAACGCCAACTGCATCGCCGGCCCGAGGATACCGATGAAAGTTTTGATAAGAAAATGTGGGGGGAGAATAAGTTCTTTGTTCCTGGTATCACCAAAGATGAAGCACAGAAACTTGCGGAGCGTCACATCGCAGCCACCTTTGACACTGGTCACGTCAACCTCTGGAGAAAGTATTGGCAGGACAATCCAAGGCTTTCCCCAGATCAAAATGATGAGGCGTTCCGGCAATGGCTGATTACCCAGGTACAAGACCTAGCTGAACATAAAATCATTGGCCATATGCATCTCTCAGACAATTACGGATATCATGATGACCACCTTGCGCCAGGCCAGGGGACCTCTCCGGTCAAGGAAATAGTGGAGAAACTCAGGAAATTTGATTTTAAGGGGAATTATACTGTAGAGCCTGGTGCAGATGCCACCACAGACAATTCTGATTTCCACGGCCTGATGAAGACCTGGAGACATTTTGGGACGCCGGTGTATGGGTATGGTGGCGGAAGCATAGGTGTTGGTGCTCCTGCACGGACGTGGACAGATGTGCAGCACTCCTATTTTGGCATGACCGCACCACCCTATTTCGTATTTGGGTCGTATTCTCCCAGCCAGGACTGGAGCCTCTGGAGCCAGGTTCCGATGGAGTAAGCAAGAGTATGAAAGAGTAATATTTATAAAGTTTGCAATGTTATTACTTCTTGTAATGTTAAAGGGGGCGAGCAAAGTTTTATGCTTTGCTCATTGAGCCCCCTCTTATAATCCTATGAAATTGATGATTTTTTGTGATTTGGAGAATTTTAGGCATAGTATTCAGAAGATGTTCTCAGATGAGTTTAAGGTGGATGTATTTTTTTCAAAATTTTATAAGAAATTAATTGAAAAGGTTGTTGAACGATTAGAAACTAACATCCAGAATCCCTGCCTTATTCGTGCATATCTTTATACAGGGCAGTACACAGAAAGCCAGATTAACAAGGCGAAAAAACATTTAAGGGAGATACCTAACCAACTGCAAAAACATTCCGATAAAATAAAAAAATTAGAATTGAATTTCAAGTCTGAAAAAATTGAGGCCAAAAGAAAAAAAATAGAATTCCAATTAAAAAAGGAGAAATCAAGGATACTAACTTCGGAGAGGATTCAGCTATTAAGCCAGGAGATTGAAAACGCAGAATATAGAAAGAAATCGCAAGAGGATTTATTCCGAAAGATAGGATATTATGATCTTTTGGAATTAAAACTAAAACCCTTAAAGTATTCCTTTAAAGACCTGAGATTTTTGCAGAAAGGCACTGATGTAGAGATGGCAGTGGACATCGTGAATTTTGCTCATTTTAATAATTATGATGTGGCCATCATATGCACGGGTGACCTGGATTTGTTGGAATCTTGCCGACTCATAAAGACATTAGGGAAAACGTTTGTTCTTGTAAGCCATAGATTACAGGTAGGAGACAAAATGATACAAGAATCGGACTATTATCTTGATGTTGAAGAATTCAGTGAAGAAGATTTTAACGAGATTGCTGAAGTAACGCCCATTTGAGGAGGTATTTAGAATTCACATTGACCGCCAATTCAGGTTCATCAAACAACACTATGATGCGTATTATGCCTTTCTTTTGAAGCAGGGAAAACTTCCTATCAAAGATACAGGCATTGGATTCTGGGGCGCAGCGCACAGCGATGATCTTTTTTTGCTGTTCACCAAGCTTCAGCTTGGCCGCTTTCGCCACCTCCTGGACCTGGGCTCAGGAGATGGCAAGGTTGTGCTGCTTGCCAGCCTCTTTACCCAAGCAACAGGGATTGAGTTTCATGCAGGACTCCATAAGGTTGCAGAGGCCATACATAAAAAATGCAGTCATCTTCCCTTAAAGGGGGTGCGCTTTTTGCAAGGTGATTTTATGCAGCATCCGTTTTCGGACTATGATGTGTTGTTCATCAACCCTGATAAGCCCATGAAAGTGCTTGAAGAGAAGATAAAAAAAGAGTTCCACGGGCTATTAGTGGTGCATGGTGCGCATTTCCATCCAACCTCTATTCCCAAGAAAGAAAAACTGGACGTTAATGGGACATATATTACGGTGTATGACCTCTAATTCCCATAGCATAGAATTCTCACTCAGCATCCATGCGTCGGATACTTCGTTGCATCTGCATCATCGCAGTCAGGTATTGCACGCTGGCCTGAGGGGGTAAAGGTGCCACGTCCATCGGGACATGCGACAGTAAAGCCGTCACCATCTTGATCAAAAGTTTCGTCAGCTAGGCCATCGCAGTTGTTGTCCTTGTGGTCGCAGCTGACTTCTGCATCCGGTTCGTAATCGGGAACTGCGCTGTAATCGCAGTCGCCCCATGCACCTGCGGTACATAACTGGATGCCGTTTTTGCAGACGCCTTTTTGGGTGGTGCAGGGACGTGTGATGCCTCCTACACAAGTGCAGCCCTCATCTACCGTGCCATCGCAGTCGTTGTCTTTACCATCGCAGGTGGTTTCTGTTGTCTGGTAATCAGATCCGTATTCGGTTGCAGTGCAAACGGGGAATGCTCCGCTGGTGCAGGAAACGGTCTTGTCTACACATACCCCCAACTGTTTGTCGCAGAGTTTGGGAGCAATGTTTTCGTCCGTTTCTCCATTACAGTCGTTGTCTTTGGCGTCGCACTTGGTTTCTGTGGCTTCATAGCCCGGTATAGCGGTAAATGGTGAGCATGGTTCCCAGGTGCCTGTATTAGAACAGGTTTTGGTAGCTTGCTGGCAGAGTCCTGATAAATCTGTGCAGGTGGTGACATTACCGGGTATGCATTGCACGGTTTTGCAGACGCTGTTTTCACAGACTGCAGACAGGCAGTCGGTGTTTGCTGCGCATGCTTTTCCGTCTGCACAATCCAAGCACGAGCCGCCGCAATCCACATCGGTTTCGTCCAGATTCTTGACGGTGTCTGTGCAGCTGGGTGGAGCAGGTGGTGGAGGACAGGCACTGGCCTGGCAGGTGTCGCTGCAGCAGGAGCTGCCTGGGTCGCAGACTGTGTTGCCGCAGTTGCAGGATTCTGCGGAGACCGTTGCATTGACCTGACATAACGGTAAATTACAGGGCAGAGTGCTGCAAGTGCTTCCACAGCAATATTGAGTGGCATTGCAGCTGTTCGTTGGTCCGCAGAGGCAGTCGTTTTCTGCAGGGTCAAAGGCAGTCCAGCTTTCACAGACAGGAGGATGGAAACAGGTGGTCTGAGTCCCGTTACTGGTGCCGATGGTTGCGCAGATGGCATTGAAGTTGCCCTGCATCCGCACAGAGGTGTTGGCAAAGGAGGTGGAGTTGGTGAAGGAAAGGATGCCCAGCGCAACAGGTGCGCTTCGGGCAGAAGGATTGTTGGATGCAGGATTCGGAAGGCTGGCAAGGAAATAGGTGTAGTTGATGGCATAGGTGCTTCTTCCCCCAAGGTTTTCCACGCCCTGAGTGATGTTGCAATGCTGGATGGAACCGGAATACGAGTATTTGAACCATCCGCCGCCTACGGTTTCTTTTTCCTGGGTGATAAACTGCCCGTCATACGATGTGCGGTTGTCATCTGCGCATGGCGTGCCTGCGGCAGATGGTGGCGGCGGCACTACAGACGATTTGCAGACGCCTTCACAGTGACGCTCTATCTCATCCTGGACTTTGCTTCCGATAATCATATTGAGGATGATAGCAAACGCCTGATACATCTGCCCCTGCACCATTTCCACAGTCCAGGGATTGTTGAATGGGATGCCACCGTCTTCCTTTATCTTCTGTTGGGCGTTATTAAAATCAGCTGCAGCTCCCGATAATGTTGCAGCTCCCCCATTAGCATCTTGCCATGTTTTACCACCATCTGATGAGGTTAAAACGACGACATTCCCTCCAGAATCTTGATAGGTTAGAGTTGGATTTCCCTGAGGTGGAAAACTAAATTTTAAATTTCCTAGACCGCCTTTATTTGTATAAACCAGAGTGCCAGTGGCTGCATCTCTACTTGCGGTCCAAGTGATGCCTGTGTTAGGTTTTTCCCCCCCTATATTAAACTCTGCCGGTATATCTTTCCCCCCAAAAGTATAATAGACGGGTTTTCCATCAATGGATGCTGTTGCGTACCCCTTTTCATTCCACGTCCAAACCAACGGGTTGCCGCCGCTTGTTCCTGCTGCTGCACCCCCAAACGGATTAATGTTGCCTTTGGGCGTCATGGAATATGTATGCCCCGCAGGCGTATTGCTTGGCGGCCCGTTAACAGTGATGGGATTGTGTGTAGGCGATTTTCCTTTAGATCCTTTCGTGCCAAAACTCCACATCCGTCCCCAATTCCACCCGTTGTTGGCATTAGCCCAGGAAGCATAGCTTGGGTCATAAAAGTTCCAGTAGTTAGTCATCTTCGCATCACTCATCATCTTCTGGAATTTGTCTTTGTAATCACCGCACTGGCTTGCGCTGTCCATACGCTTTGCGTCTTCAATCCATTTTATTGCTGCCTGCAACGTCATGGCCGCAAACCCCGCCTGCACCAACGAAAGTAAAACACCCAGCGTCGGGCCTATCTTCATGGCAGCTTTCTCACTGACAATCTTGGCAAAGAGGAATGCAAGTCCCCGTGCAATCAGACTGACAATGATACCCATAAACATCCCGTAGAACGCGCCTCGCCAGTAAGTGCAGGAACTCCTGCAATACATATTATCACAAATCGAAGGCGAGACGCCTGCGTTGCACGCTTCGCTTCTGCAGCAGGCGTCCATGGAATACACTGCCCGCAGCTTATAGAGATTGTACATAATGCCTGTAAAGCTTAAGCAGAGAGAAGCAATGTAGATACTGGAATAGGGGGAGATGCCTGCAAGGGAGGTGGCAGCAACCTGACCGCCTGCACTTCCACTCGTTGGAGAACCCAATGCGTTTTTCGCAAGTCCGCACCACCCTTCACCCATGAGATCAACGGAAATAAGCTTTGCAGGTTTATAAAAGGTGTCCCATGCATTAATCCATCCAAAATTGGCGGCACATATTGCTGATGTGTATGGCTGACCTTTGCAGCTGCCATCAATAGGATACCCAATCACAATGCTGATGACACTGATCACTGAATTAACCAGGAGAAGGATGGCACCAAACGCATAGTTAATGGCAGCAATAATCTCCAGGGACTTTGACGTCCCGGCAGCCTTATTTGCAGTCTCCAGACGTTTTTTGAGGGAAACATCGCAGGCGTTGTCCGGCTTGTATTTTCCAGGGCCTAAAGTCACCCCTAAATCGCTGTCCTGACCAGAGATACCTGCAAGCGGAGTCTTTAACTCCGCAGTCTTCCACTGCAGACCATCCGGTGGCACATACCGCACAGGATTCTGCACCGTGCGCAAAGCATCCGCAAATGTGAAGGGAATCGTTACCACTAACATGGCCATCATCAGCGCAATCCACGATTTCCACCCCCTCATCATTTAGTTCCACCTTGGTGCCAGATACTGCTGCACCTCAGACGCAGGCGCCACCACATCACCCATATAATATACCTGCGGATTAAGTCCTGCAAGAGTTCTCAGGTCGTCATTTTCATTGCCATCCAGTTCATACACCGCACCGGTTGTATAACGCAGAACCTCTGCGCCCAGGCTTCCGTCCTCCTTTGCCAGAGGATCATCAATATCCAGAAGTGTTCCGGTCTTCATATGCTCTGCCTCCCATTCGGCTGGAATAATAAAGGTTACGGTGCGGTACTGCTTAACATCCTCGCCCCGCGCATTCCACGGGAATACATACTGGCCTGACGGGTAGGGCTGCGGGCCAGTCATGTTTGCCGAAATATTAATAAGGGTATTGCCATAATAGGTGTCTTTCAGTGTTGCATTAGAGGTAATAAGCGTGCTTACCATATACTGGCCACCACCAACGGAAATAGTTGTGCTTTCCATTAGAAGTGACGGATAGAACGCATTAAAAGATTGATCACCCTGCTCACCCCCTATAATCACTTTGTCTCTGGGAGACAAATCCTTAATGCCCAAAAGAGCGTCTCTGCCTGCAGCATCCATCTGGTCCAGATGCACAGTAGTAAAGTTGTTGGTTTCTATATAATTCTTCATAAAGACTGGCAGGAGCATTTTCTTAAACTTCACGCGAACGTTCTTCTTTCCGTCCAGTTCATAGTGATATATATTCCCCTCCACAAGGGAGGTCGTAGTCAATGCAAATTCCTTGGGCGCGTATTTCTCATGGCGTACTTTAAGAAGCCCGTTGACGCATGTAGGAAGACGAGTCAGCAGCAATCCCCCGTTATCGGTCTGGCCTACACTGCAGGGATTTGCCATGCGAGTGCAGCTGTATTCTATATCTGCTTTATTGATAGGTTCTTTGGTCAGACTATCACTGATGTTCAGCACAATTTTTGCGCTGTTGGATTGTCCGTCTGCACAGAAGAATGTCTGCGCCGGTGGCTGGTAGCTCTCCACTGCTGCACGCGTCTGCGGGTCAAGCCCGCTTAAGTCCTCCACATAGGGAATGCTTACCCGAGGATTGTTGCCCACAACAACTGCTTCCATAGGGAACTGGAAAGTAAAGCCCTTCCCCTCTTCAAAAGTGTTGGATAAGGGATTTATCTTTGCTGATTTTGTATCGGTTATCTGTACAAGTACAGGATGGTCAACATCATACTTGAAATTGTATTCCCAGACACAGAGCAGCGGCAGAATCTTCAGAGATCCTGAAAACTTTTCCGGCTCAAGGGTCTGTCCTTTCTTGGGGCGGATGTCCAGTTTCATGTTCCAAGATGGCCTGTAGCTGAAGTTAACAACAAGATGGGGGACACTATCATTGTACACATTTAAAATCATGCCGTCTAAAGCCCCTTGAAATTCTGGGTTTGCACTAATTTCCCTGGTAAAATTAGTGCCATTCACCCTCAGAAGGCCGATGTTCACCGCAAGGATGTCTTTGAGCTGGCTTTTCACCTTCTGCTTGTTCCAGGTTACTCTATCACAATCCACGTTGAATCTGCTCGCAAAAATAGGCGGCAGACTGTCTTTATCCACTTCACTATTGAGGGAGATGGCTTTCAATACATTGTATTCAAGGAACGAGTACTGCGCCTCATACGCAGCAATGCCCATTGCCATAGTATAAACGCCTGCAAAATCTATGGGTACCTGATAAGTGAAATCCTGCAGGTCATACTTCTGGCCCTGGTAGGTTGCCGTTATGGGGAAATAGACCTGCACGATCACCGCATTGGCAAGTGCAGTGGTAACCTGAACTTCACCGGCAGTGATGTTATACCCTTGCTGTTTTAGGGGCTTAAACTCATCAACACAGGTTTCTACACTTTTTTTGATATAAGTATTCATTTCCTCAGCCATCACCAGAAGGGACGGTATATTAGCCTCTTTAGCATTAACCCACATCTTCGCCTGATTGGGTGTGCTGCCAAGGCCAACGGTTGGCAGTCCGTTTGTCTGCACCACGCTTCTGCCGTCGTCCAGATCCACCACGGCAAGCTGCTCATCGGGAGATACCTGCTCTCCAATCTGCCCCCCTTGTAGCCGCAGCACTTCAAGGCCCTGCAAACTAGCTCTTTGAATACATTTCTCCACATAAGCCTGGAGAGGTGAGGTGGGCTGTGCTGCCTGTTTTGGAGCTAATTCTTCAGGGCTTATCTGCCCAGGTGCTGCACCATTCCTGGTCAATAAATAGATACCTATCCCTCCCAGAAGAAGCACAACCACCGCAATAATAATGAACAACGTTGCTTGAGCTTTGGAATGAGAATGGTACATACCCTACCTCCGCAGAAGCGGCCCGATGACCGCGCTGAGATACACTTTCATCCAGACACCAAATACAAAGGCAATAATCCCCGACACCACCTGCTGGACAATAATATATTCCTGTAGAAAGTAGGGGATGGAGAACAGCACCATATAGGCCAGCAGGAGAAACGAGTAGGGCACCAGATAGTAATGGACGCGCTTGATGCCTATCCGAAATCCTTCTTTAATCGCTTTCCATATCCTGCCATAACGCCCCAGTGCCATGTAGGATGCATTGACAATGCCCCACATAACCACAAGAACAGCAACCCACAGGAAAATGAAGGCATAGAGCAACTTGAGCAAAACCTCAACGCCCGCAAGCGGTCCCTGATATAATGCCCCCCATAACGCCAGAATGATAAGCATGGGCAGGGCAAATACAGCTGCCCATAGTGCGGTAAGTCCCATGAATTTCAAGAACTGCTTACCGCTGTAGCGTGAGGTGCTGGAAAGCGCATGCCAAACCCACCCTTTAAAGAACGAAAACAACAAGAAAAACGAGATAGCCAACAGCAGTATGCCCATCAGTGCCCTAGCAGCAAGGGCCTGCGCCTCAGGAAGCAGGGCATTCTGGGCATAGACATCCACCATCATCCAGATGTTCTTGAAAAAAACAAAGTACAGCACCATAATACATACCATAAGCGCAAGAGCAAACCCAAAATCAATGAGCCCCACCTTAAGCAGCTTCTTTTTCTCGGTAAAACTTCTGCGCAGAAGAGCAAGCTGCTCATGATAATAGACAAACAGCCGTGATTTTCCTGCGGTAGGATAGGCGTACCATCCCAGCGGTACCACAACTGCCAGAAGCATAACCCAGGGGCTTACTTTTGCAAGGAGCAGAAACATCAAAAAAACAGAAAGAGTCAGCGGAAGCACCGACCACGTTAACTTCTCCGCAACTGCATATTTGCGTGGCTCTACCACCCAGACAAGAAGCACCCATAGTACATAAACGACTAAGCTAACTACGACGGAAATCTCCAATCACATCACCCTTTGCTCAAAACCTCTGTTTTACACAGCAGAACTCCTATAAAAGGATTGCGCTTCTGGCACGACCATAACCTTTATTAATAAGTACGTATTTAATATGTATTATGCCCCCGCAAACCTTCACGAAAGCTGTAAGCAAAGGGACCCGCTTCAACCAAATTTATATCCCCTCAGCGATGCATAACACCTTTGAAGTGGGTGATGTGGTAGAGGTGCAGCTTATCCGGAAACGTCAACAGCTCTCCTGCAGCCGCAACCTTGTGCTCTCTTCTTTTAAAGAAGAACTCATCAAGAAAATTTTTGCAGTGTTGGAAACCAAGGATATCAGTCAAATTTTCATCGTCGGCTCTTATCTTCGCAATGACGTTGTTGCCCGTGATATTGATATCGTGGTCATCACTCCAGCACAACTTACTGCGGAAAAACTAACATCTTCACTGGAACGGGAACTAGGATTGCATGTCCACCTTCTCGTAATGCACCCCCAAAAATGGCATCAACTCCTCAGGATATGTCCTCTTACACGCTGCATGTTTAGGGTGTACGCAACGAATAGGCCTTTTGATCCTGCGCCTTTGATGCAGGAGAGGAGCATAGACAAGAATCACCTGTTTTTCTTGCTTATGATGCCGGAGGATATCCTTGAACTGGGAGTAGAATCCAGAGTGTTCTATGACAGCCTAAGAAGGGTATTCACCATAGAGGCCTTTCTTTGGGATAACGAAACAGGCATCCAGGGAATCGAAGAAAAGATAGCCGGTCAGCTGTCGCCACTTGTATTTACAAAGCTCAAGACAAACCAAATCCTCACTTTTGCAGAACGCAATGATACAGTCAGCCTGCTTCGGAAAAAAATCAAGCAAGTTAAGGAGGCAATAAGCAATGGGCAAGCGTAAGACCATGGAACAGGCAGCAAACATCCTTACCCAATCGCTGCGCCATAGAATAGGCAGTATCGTCAATGACCATGAAGTCTATGCCTCCAAATATGCAAAAGATGCCGAGATTTTGTTATCTGAAGCAAAGAAAATGCTGGAGAAATATCACTGGAACGCTGATGATGCACAACTCTTCAAAAAAATGGTTGAGCGCAAACTTAAGCAGGAACTTACGGAAAAAACATTTCTTGCCGAACGGAAATTTGAGATAATGGATGAGGAAATAGAAAAAATGCTTAAAGAATGCCAGATTTTTGCATCAAGTTAAACCGTATAGCACTAATTATGGCATTTATACATCTGAACATGTCAAGAACAATTAATGGCATGCCTTAGTACGAGGCAGCCACAAAAGTCAGATGATGTCTTTTAACGGTTTCTTTAAAACAATTCCGGTCGCTTGTTCCCATTCCCTCAATTCTTCGAACTTTTCTTCCTTTGCAAATGTACTGTACTTCGCTTGAATCAAATCTTCATCAGGTGGGATGTCTGTTGCACGCCATAAACCCATCACACTGTGTAAATTCCCAGAATCTACCTCCCTGTGGTACCGGTGTTGTACTACATCCGGATCCGGCCTGAAATCTGAGAAATCTATGCCCCAATGCTCCAAAACCCAGGAACGTATCGTTGGTCCAAGCAACCTGACGACAGAGTGAGAAGAAAGCTTGCTGCTTCCCTCAAGTTTCCTGAGATGTTCAATAAACTTATAATTCCCATTTTGCATTGCATCCGCATGTGCAGCATGCAACCTCTCAAGAAGCGTATGTGCAGGCGGGATACCCGTAGACCCTAAAATTGCCATAATCATCCCATAATTCTTGTTGAATTGTTCTGGTTCCTTGGTAAGAAGGTGGTATGCGCGTTGCACACTCTTGGGTGGCGGAACTCCTATGAAATTAAAGAGTTCCCTGATTTTCTCTGACTCATCCCCTTCGAGCTTCTTTTCAATCAGTCGGGAAACCGCAGCATCAAGGGTTTCCCAAGAAGGCATGACTCTAGTGAGTTTATAGAGCGTTTCCCAACCACGAATCCATGGTAACTCCAGTCTATTTTCCTGATAGGTAATTGTGTAATCATTTCGAGAGGGGACAAACGCACCAGTTACACCGTATACTACCTCTGTTTTTTTTCCAAACGGCAATTTTTGTAATCTTGTTACGTTCCTAACTTCGTGCTTATAATAACTTGTAATTAAAGGTCCGCCATCTCCTCTTCTGCTATATCCGCTGGATTCTGGGTCGGGTACTGTATCAGGGTGTTCTGTATAGTACTTCTCTATTTTAAGAAAATAAATTTCCCAAAACTCTCTGTCAAGAAGCCTACGGTATGCTGCTTGCACTACTTTGTCAGGAACCGGCACGCGAGTAAATCTCATAAACCCCCCTAACTTTTCTCTGATTACACTCGGATCGTGATCTGTTTCTTTTTCAAAATATCGCCTGTAGACCTCATGAACGGTTGATTCCAACGGCCCTACCCCTGTAAGAGTGTGCAGTTTTTCCCAGTCATAACACATATGGTTTAGGTTGTCAGAAACAGCTGCTTCATACGCTGCATGCACGGTTTCTGGCGTTGGTTTTGTTCCGCTGCGCGTTCTTAGAAATAGGAACCGTTCTGCATCTTCATGGGTTTGAGAGCCAGTAGCGTATTTAAGGAGGTATTCAAGATATTGTTCCTGTACTCTTTGCTCCGCGGGGGTAAGAGAAGTTGATACGCCTACAATGGGCTGGTCGATGGGGATTGTTGACATGCCTACAGCTTGCCTAAGCCCCCTATATCCCTTTAGGTATAAGCCACGAATATTCATTTTTTCCCCTCCATTTCTGAAAGAAGTAACGGTATCTTATAAATTTCACTAAAATTTTTAAAGAAGCATTGTTTTTTCTATGAGGGATGATGTTAAACGCTGGCTGGCGCAAACTCAACTCTTAATATCCCTTAAACAATTCAAAAAAATGCACCATTTTGAAAAGATGTATCTTTGGAAGTGTTATCATTTGACTGATAAACGCTCCATATTTCTTTCTTGAAGAAATAGCCCAATAACTTTGTTATGGTTTTCAAGAGATTTGGAGAATGAACATGTTTTTCTCACCAATCTTCCAAGTCTTTGTCTGAGTGC
>JACRKK010000027.1 GCA_016219795.1 Candidatus Woesearchaeota archaeon
ACTAGCGAGAGCACTATAAAAAAAGAGCATAATAAGGAAAATGAGTGAAAGTCAAAGAAGATAACAACCATTTCTATTGCAGATTTCTAGACGAAAAGGTATTTTTTTTCAAAAAATAGGGTTATTCCAAGTTCTCTATACATACCTTCTTCGTTCTTCTGCATTCATATGTCGGAAATCTGCATTTGTACACCCCGGGCTTGAGCCCGGGAGAAAGAATACAGATTTCCGAGCATCATGAAAATCGTAGATTTTCAGGATCCTGAAAATGCATTGGCATTTTCATGATGCTCAAGAACCGCGTGCCTCTTTAAGATTAAGAAAGCACGCCGCCTGCTTCACCTGAAAAAGAGTATTGATACCATTTCGCTTTTTCAGGTTTGTTGAAAGTCGCTAAATCTAATCCTTACACGACTTTCAACTTCAGCAGGCGGTTCTTGACAGGTACAAATGTTCTGTCGTCAAGGCATCGTCCACGAGTATATGCACGCTGGGTAAACACCATCGCATCTAAAAGAAGCTCATCTCCTGGTCCAAGATTATAAGATACATACCCAATGGCTCTTGGGATTTCTTTTATTATAATCTGCGTTTTCCACTAGTGTATTCACTGGTGGCTTAATGGAAAACGCAGGGTTAAAGAAAATCGGCCCGAGCGAAGCGAGAATGCCGCCGGTCTACTGACCGGCGGTAGCCGATTTTCTTTTTACAATCTGCATCAGTCACAAAACAGAGGTATCCTGGAGGAAATTGTTGCCTCAGTCTGTATCTATCCTCTGCGTTTTTTGTGCTCCTCTTTAATTCTTTGAGAATAGAGAATGTACCAGAAACAGGTGGGGGCTTCCAGAATCTAAGCACCCCTACACCCACCTCCTCATATGTCCCATCAACCCCCACTCTTTTCTCTATACTTATTCGGCTCATCATCTCTTGGGAGTAAGGATGAACCACAACATTGAACGCAAGCCCAATATCTTTCAGAAAATCTTCAGTCCCTTCTTTTAGCGCAGCAAGGCAGTCTTCAAAAATGGTTGGTTTTGCAAGAATAATATTAACCGTATCATAATTGATGGTTATTTGTAGCCCAAGCAGTCCGTTAAGGAAAATGGTGAGGAGATACTGCTCCCGTAGAGGTAGAGATTCCTGCTCAAGCATTGCACGGGCATCATTTAAATTTCTTTCCCGTACACCTTTCTGCCCACATATCCAGCACTGCCTTGTCAAGCATACCCTCCCTTAGTGGTGAGGTAGAATAAAAAGTTATCCACAGCAGCAGTGTAATCTTATAATCTCAAAGGATACATAATAATAGTCTTGCTTTGGGCCTCCTTCTTGGACAGAGGTCCCTCGCAAAAGAATTGCATCAAGATGCGGCTTAAGAGAAGTACTCTGTACCAATTGTTCCCTGTCATTTTCCCTATTTGTGTTAAATAATGCATAATAATGCATTTGGAGGGGATTTTCCTCTGGAGGAAGCCAGCAGAACTCAAGATATTGATGGATTCTTTCTGCAGCCCTTATTTCCGGAGGAGTATATCCTATAGTGTTAAAATTATCTGGCTGGGGGGACAACAGATACATCAGGAGGTCATCTACGGTACCGGTAAGTTTCCGGCAGTCTATTCTCTTTACGATATTTTCTGTTATATCCTCAGGAACTGAGGGTATAATATCCCCCACTAAAAGCATGGCATAGACTGGCAAGTCTTCTAAGGTGTCTAATTCCATGGTTGTGAAGAACACATAGCTGGTTAATATGCGCTTGCCCGCAAATTCCGCAAATGTTGCGGATATGGTGGAAATTTTTTCTCTATTCTGAAAAAATTCCGGAAAAAGCATTGATTAACCAGAAAGACTGCACCAAAACTGAAAATCCCAAGATTTCTTGAGAAGCCTATTTTTCTGTCTTGGTCAATAGCTGATACTTATAAAAATCATATGCACCAAGCCTGGAAAGGGAGGTGTGTGTTGTAGGATCCGTTTCTTGGTCACATCTTGTCATCACAATCCCTTTTGGTTTTACCATTAGTTCTGCTGCTTTGGGTGTTACTCCATTACCGGCATAGTCATGATTATAGAACACAAAGTCAAATGAGGACTCTGGGAGGGGGAGATTGGCATCTGTAAGGTCGTGCTTGATAAAAGTACTATTTGGATTCATTCTATAAAAATCGGTCGTTATACTCTCTTTGTTGGTGGGTAAATCAAGCATATCCAGATAGACCCATGAACCGTGCTTGCGTATCTCCATTTCTGTAGGGGCCCATGCAGGGCATAAGTAGATTGCCTTAAAGCCTTTTTTTCCTAGATAGTTTATAAGGGCATCTTGTACCCAAGCTTCTTGTCTCAAACGCATCTCTTCTATAAGGGATAGAATGCCAGCAAACCTCTCATTTTGTAGATAGAAGCTACCTGACCAGTTATACATAACCCCTTGATGAAATTCTGATTCTAGCATATTGGCAAATTGCTCTCCTCCCCATGGCGAATAGTGGGAATGTAGCCAGGAATGTGTATTGTGATTCATCGGAGTGTCGTGTTTTGGGGTACTTATTAATCCATCCATAGAAAAAGTTGTTCTAAGGAGTTCCCTTATTCTGTATATTTCCGACCCTTTATCTTGAGAATGACGGTTTTGGTCAGCACATAATTCTTGCAGTCTATGGTAGTGGAGGTTGGTTTTAAGTTTGGCATGTGCCTCTTCTATTTTCTGCTGCCAGAATTCCTCAATCTGCCTCCTTCCATCACGAAGCACCGGGTCTTCCCCGTGAGAGGTAATGGTGGTGTTTAGCTGTTCCCAGCTTATTCTTGGATTGAACAATCCCCTAACAAAAGTGCCGATATCCATAGGGTATAATAGTAAGAATGCGTTTATAAATGTTTCTTTTTTAATTACTTATTAATAGTAAACTTTATATACTCCGGGGTATTTTATCCTCTTATGCGGCTTATACCCTTCATATTGATATTAGCATTGCTTGCCATACCTGCGTTTGCGTATTATGCGCCTGCGCCGACTTACGGCAGCGGCAGGGTCTATTTTAGTTATGATTATCCCTACACTTACCAGAACAGCGAGGATTTCAGGGTGGGCAGGAAGTGGAGCGCACCCTATTATGGCACGCTGGGTGAAACAACCAAAACTGGGGATCAGGTGCATTTCCGTCCTATCTACAACACCGATTACTGGGAGGAGCGCTACTGGAAGGAAAAAGATTACCAGGCGCAGCGGTATCGGGATTATGTGCGGTATCAGGCCTATTACTACGACACTTATTATGATTCATTAGGAACTTCTCCTTATTATTCCGGGTATTGGTGAGTGAAAGAGGGGTTATGAAAACATTGGACACCTATATTGGAATTCAGCCGTTTACTGTTGAAGTAGATGATTCTCCTCAACTGAAAGCACTTGCAGCAAAAGCAAGGGAACTGAGGACACTGCCATTTGACGAAAAATTGGCTGCGGTTAAAGTGCTTGCCCTTGAAGCCATGGTGAATGCGTATGAAGGGGCGCAGAAAGACCCCGATCCTGCTCGACAAAACGGCTTTGCTAATATCGTCTATAATGTTCATCCCCTAAGCTATGCATTAGAGGTACAAGCAGGATGCTGCAGATATCAGGGAGCATTGTTTTTTGTTCTTGGATATGAAGCAGACCTAGGCGACCAGCATTTTATTGAGGCTGCTCCTGTAGGTCCAGGCGTGAATAGCGTGTTTAATGTTGTTATGCATCAGGGGACAAAGCATACGGTGAGCATTTTTACGGAAAGTCTAAAAGACAAATCCCTGGATTATACGGTGACGAATCCAAGGGTTTTTGAGCAGGCGTTTGCAGAACTACCCGGCTATTCTTTCTATTCTTATCACCGGACTCTTTCTGGCCTGGTCATTTTAGAGAATCCAAACAAGCATGTCAGGATGCTAGGTGGGAAGTAACATGAACCTGCTCTCTACCATAAAAGAGGCTTTGATAGAACATTTTGGTAGCGTCAACAAAAGCGAGATGCTTGGCTATTGGACAGTCCACCAATACTACGGTCCGTTTAGCAGGGACTATGATGGCAAATTCAGGTATCATGCGCCTCACGCGGAGATTGAGGGCATTGTCCAGCATCTGCTTCCTCACATCAGGAACAATGAAATCATTGCATGCAAGTACCCTACACGCGAAGAACAACCAGATGATCCATTTTATGGCAAGCCATCTGTTCTTTTGATTTATACAGATAACAGGCATAAGGATAGAGTTGCAGAGATACTGGCTGCAAAAGGATTACTAACTTTTCAATGGAAGGAAGAGAAAGCCATGCCTTATCATGAGCTGGTTATGGCTCAAATAGAGAAAGTAGCTGCCGAGAAAAATCTTCGCACAGGTGCTGCCCTATGACTGACTTAGGAAACATTGCTATTCTTGTTCTTGATGTCCAGAATGATTTATGCCATGAGAATGGGCTACTTGCAAGAGAGCTTGGTCGTGGTGTCTGGCCTGTGCAAGAAATGGTAGGCAGATTGGATGCTTTTCTGCAGGAAGCGAGAGCATATGGTGTGCCAATCATCTACAGCAAGCAGATTGAATCATCAGAAGTGAGCCCTGCTAATCTCATAGAACAATTTGCAGAAGGTAGCGTAAAATCTGCGTTTTCCACTAGTGTATTCACTAGTGGCTCAATGGAAAACGCAGGGTTAAAGAAAATCGGCCCAAGCGAAGCGAGAATGCCGCCGGTCTATTGACCGGCGGTGGCCGATTTTCTTTTTACAGTATTTGTGCA